>JBFMBK010000012.1:0-84263 GCA_040755295.1 Bacillota bacterium
CGGTTACAATGGTTAACCCGTGAGCTAAGCAAGTGCCGGCGATAAAAACGTCGCGCGTCCCAATAACCATACCTTGCTGCCGGAGTCCTCTTTCTATATTCGCGGCCATGCAGGCAGCCTCTTTATTGAACGGGACAACTGATAAAAAATCAACTAATTGCTGGGCGATATTTTTCCGCTTGCTGTACTGCTCCAAGCCGAGCATCAGTTCGAAAACAGTTATGGAAGTTAACAGTCCTTCCCCGTTTTTAAGAACGTTGGCCAGGCAGCTTTTCTCAGGTTCGGCCCCTCGCAGGAAACCGATGACCACGCAAGTGTCTATGACAACCGCCATTTACGCCACACTTCCGTGATACTCTCTTCGACGGCAGCCACTTCGTTCTCAGTGATCGTGCCGGCCAGCGAAAGGATTTCTTTTAACTCGCCGGCTTTCTTTTCTTCTTCCCGGACAAGGTAAAGATCAAGCGCCTCGTTTATCAATTGTGAGTAACCCCTCAGCCCTCGACGTGCCGCAATGGCCAGCAGCTTTGCTCTTTTTTCATTGGGAAGTTCAATTGTCGTCCGCATAAGATCACCTCCTGATTAATTTTAACATTTACGTATTTGAATATCAATATGCACCTGGTGTACGGATGTAATGCTTTAAGTCCCAGGGGCGATAGGACCACAGTCCCGGGAAAAAATCGCCCTTCAGGCCCTGAAAAAGATAAAACCTCAGCTTCATGTGCGCTCCTTACCCCCATGCGACAATATTGTCGAGCGTTGTCGTAGTACGTCGCAATGGGGGAGGGAGACGGGGTGTTGAATCAGAGGGCAAGGAAAAAGAAAGCGGTTCTGGTAATCTCGCTGGCGTTAACGCTGGCGCTCGTATACGGAAACGGCGCCGCGACGGCGGCGACGAGCCCGGCGCATCTGAATATCATGCCCGCAATCATAAGCGGCGTGCAACCCGAAAACTGCGCCTACGGTAAGGCGGAACTCCCTCCTGACGACGTCGTGGTTTCCGAGATTAAGTATCTTGAAAAGAAACTGCCGGTTTTGGCGGGAATGACAATACCGGTGTATACCGTGGAAAAACGCTGTAACCTCCCGGGGCTCGGGATGTTGGCAGGTTGCACCCTTCCGGGGGAGAAATCGATATACCTCTTCGCTTCCTCCCGCTATACCAGCAAGACGGTGCGGGTGGAAAAGGGCGTTTCCCGTGTGGAGCGTTTTGCGCCGTACCTGGCGTCGTATACCATAGCCCACGAGTACGGACATATTCTTCGTTTTCAGTCGGTCAGCGACCAACAACTGCAGGAATACATCAAGTTCCGCGGCATCAAGACCGATGGCTCCGGGTGGGCCACCAACCCGGAGGAGGTTTTCGCCGAAGACTTCCGCTGGCTTTTCGGGAGTGAAAAGGCCCGGTACATCCAGTATATGTGCCGCAACAAACCTCCCGGAGAAAGAGAGAGAGAGTATATCCTCGACCTGTTGACGGAAGCGTAGGAACAAATAGCGGACCTCATGGTACGGTGCAAGGCCCTTAGGTCCTCTAATGAAAAAAGGTGAACCATCCGTTGACGGCGGGGTCTTGCAGCGACCTTCTCAGCGCCCGGGCCTTTTATCAGGTCCGGGCGCGCCGGTAACAACGCTCCTGACCCATAATTTCACCTTCCGCCCGCTTAGCCAACAAAACAAGCATTTATTTCCTGAATACGTCAAACATACTCGATTTCGCAAATATATACCTGTGAAAACGCAGGAATTAAAAACAGCAGCGTCGAATAATATTGGCGCTCGGCGCCTCACAAACCACACAGGGTTCAAAATCGCTATTTGTCTATGAGTAAAGAAAATTGTCATATATAACCGCTCAAAAACGGGATATAAAGGTGTAAATAATATTTAAAGGAAAGGTGTAAACGGGGTTTTAGAATAGATCCAACCGGGTTGGCGTTGGATTGGAAAGATGGGCGGTTATTACACTCCTTCCTGTAGTTTCATATGAAAACGTTACATAATGGAATACAATCTTAGATTCCAGTTATATATTCAGGTTCAGCAGGAAAAAAGTATTAATTGTAGAAGTAGAACTAAGACCTCCAGAACAATATCGAGGTTGGCGAGTGAATATTGATTTTATTTAATTGTCCAATGCCGCCAAACGGGTTAAGAGGCTTCCGAAGACTAATACTTGAGTATTACATGTCCTCAAGTATTAGTCACAAGTTTTACCGGACCGAAGATTTTATTTGGATGCAAAGGTCGCGGAAAGTTAAGAATTTAAGGTTTCAAGCCGAGATAAAAATATGAACGTTCGCTCCGGGTCGACCGACAAACGCTTTTTTTTCATCTTAATATTTCTGTTCTCTGTGAACTCTGTGTCTCTGTGGTGAAATATTTTTGGTTCCGGCTTGTCCGGGTGATAGGGAAAAGGTCTGTATTAATTTTATCGGTCGTTGGTTGACTGAGGTAACGACTTATAAAAGCCTGAACTCAGAGCGCTTGGTCTGTTATCGGAATAGTAAACGAAACAAGGCAAATAGACGAAACGGGACAGTGAGGCTCTAATGGTAAAAAACAAAAAGGACAGCGGTCAGGCCCTGGTTGAGTTCGCCCTTGTGGTCCCGTTGCTTTTGTTGGTCATATTTGGGACCATCGAGTTTGGGCGGATCTACCATGCGCAGCTTACAGTCGCCAGCGCCGCGCGGGAAGGCGCCAGAAAAGCGGCGGTGACAAGCGACACAAACGAAATAGAGACGGCAATTGAGAATGCCGCTGCCACATTGAATATCACGACCGTTACAAGTAACAGTAGTATTACGACTTACCCTACGGTTTGTCCATCTTCTGGACAACTATTTTATTATATTGTTTATCCTGACGGTTCCCGACAAATAAGCCATCCTGTCGAGGTTTACATAAGAGGCAGGGTTGATGTAATGGTGCCGATTATCAGCAACCTTATCGGCACACCGAAACCGCTGTCGTCCCAGGCAGAGATGATGGTGGAATATTAGACCGGTATAAGCCGAAAGGGGAATTGATATGGGACTTTTTCGAAAACTGGGTCCTGGGGATAAAGGCACGACACTGGTGCTTGTAGCCCTAATGCTGGTGGTCCTCATTGGTTTCATGGCCCTGGTAGTGGACATGGGCGCGCTTTCGGCGAATAAGCGCAAGCTGGTGGCGGCGGCGGACGCGGCCGCGCTCGCCGGCGCTCAGACATACGCGAACGGTATTTTAAGCGGTACCGATCCGCATGACACTACATTAGTAAATTCAGTTTATGATTTTGCTCGTAACTATGCAATCAATAACGGAGCCGACCCTAATAAAATCGAAATTGCGGTTGACGAATATAACTATAAGATTACTGTGGATTTATCTGGGGAATACGACCTTCATTTCGCGCCGGTGCTCGGTGTGGATAAAGGAACGCGTGCGGCACATGCTGAGGCCATAACAGGCCCGGTTGGTTCATCTCCGGGTGCAACGCCGGTCTTTATCGAGGACCCTGGCCCTGGAAACGTTCCCAAGCCGGGAGACACGTTTGTACTTAAAGATGCTGCTCCGAGTCCTCAATTTGGTTCGGGGTCATTCGGTTGCTTAACCTTCTCTGGTAATCAGGATAAAGACGAGTATGAAACACGGCTTAAATTTGGTTATGACGGTACCGTATGCGCTGGAACGTATATAGCTACGCTTAACGGAAATAACACTAATCAAACCACCGATGCTATAAAAACGGACCCACAGGATGGGCATAATGCACGTTTTGAACGCTGTACGGGAGGCAGCAATTGTAAATGGGACAATCACGAATCGGGTTGTCCTCGGGTAGTCATTGTGCCGGTATGCGACATAAGCTGTTATCAGCCTAATGATAAAAAAGTATATGTGGTAGGATTTGCAACCTTTTTTATTGATAGTTATACGCCGCCGTCAGGTCATGGTCATGCTTCGGGTCAATGCAGCATATATGCCTCATTCATGAATTCCTTGGCGGTTGGGCAGGTCGGTGGCCCGGGCACTCCCGACTTCGGTACCTGGGCCGTTAACCTTATTGAATAAGTTTTATAACGTAGTATCGGGTTTTTACAAGTCAACTGATTCGGCATTACGAAAACAGGAGGTAACACGCGTTGAAGCTGAACAACTGGACGATCTTCATCATTGCGCTGCTTCTTGCCGCCGGGGCGGCGGGCTACACGTACTACTACATCTCCCATTCGCAACCGAAACAGGAAACCATGGTTCCGGTTCTGACCGTGGTTAAGGAGATACCTTACAACACGGTGGTAACCCCGGAGATGGTCACCGTGATCCGGATCCCGCAGCAGTACGCCCACCCCCAGGCCCTGCGCGCGCCGGCAGATGCGGCGGGGAAGATCACCAAGGTGGTGCTGCTCAAGGACGAAATAATCCTCAGTAATAAGATAGCGGTCAAAGAACAGCCGAACCGTTTCTCATACAAGGTCCCGCCCAAGCAGCGGGCCATAACCCTGGCGGTCAGTGAGATAACCGGCGTGGCCGGTTTCCCGACTGTGGGGGACAGGCTTGACATCCTTCTGACTAAAGAGAATGATAACGGCACGCAGACCTCGACCATGCTGCAGAATAAGGAGGTCCTGGCTACGGGCGCCGTATCCATCTCGCAGGAAGACGGGACGCAGCGGCTGGTTCCGAGCGTTACCCTTATGGCGACGCCGTTGGAGGCCGAGAACCTGACGCTTGCGGAATCGACCGGAAAAATGAAGTTCACCCTGCGTTCACCGGTGGATAAGGAAATTGTGACTCTTGCGCCGGTGTCTTCAAAATAAAGCAACCACTGGAGGGGTTATATGTATCCCATTAAGGTATTTCTAATATATCCGGACGTTGAGGCTACGAACGCCGTTGTGGAGATGCTTTCCAACATAGAGGACATCGAAATCGTCGGTGACGCCAACAACAAGGAAAGCGCCTTCTACATGCTGGCAGAACTGCTGCCGAACGTGGTCCTGATTGACGATCAAATTCAGGAGGGGCCTTATACTCTTACGGAAGAAATCACCCAGCGGTTTGTGAATATGAGCGTCGTTGTAATGAGCGGCGAACCGCTTCAGGAGTCGCTGCGAAAGGCGCTCAAGGTGGGCGCCAGGGATGTGCTCGGCAAGCCGGTCGAGGCGGCGGCGCTGGCCGAGGCGATTTATGCCGCCTACGACTACCAGAAAAAACGGAACGTTGCCATGCCCGCGCCCTGGGCAGGGGATGAACCGGGCAGGCACAAGGCAAAAGTGATAACCGTGTTCAGCACCAAAGGAGGAGTCGGTAAAACAACCGTTGCGGTAAACCTGGCGGTCACACTGGCAAAGCAGTTTGAAAAGAGGACCGTATTGTGGGACCTCGACCTGCATCACGGTGTGGTTGCGGTGGCGACGAACATCGTCCAGCGGCGGCACTTTACCGACCTTCTTAACGATATCCAGTACCTCGATGAGGACCTCTGGGAAAGCTATCTCGAACAGCACGAGTCCGGCCTGATGGTCCTTCCCGCGCCGTTTACCCCCGAATTCGCCGAGTTTCTTACCGCCGAGCACGCGGAAAAAATACTGTCGGTGGCCAGGAAAAGGTGGGATTACATAATCGTCGACGCGCCTTCCGTTTTCCTGGAACCGGTGGTGGAGGTGCTGAAGCAGTCCGACCTTATCCTGCTTGTCGGTTCCCTGGACCTCGGCGCGATAAAGAACCTCAAGGCCTGTATGATGGTAATGGATAAACTGAATTTTTCCCGCGCCCGGATGAGGCTCGTCGTGAACCGGGTAGGGGTGGATTTCGGCGTGTACCTCAAGGACATAGAATCGACCTTAAGACTGCCGGTATTTGCCACCATTCCGTCGGACGCGAAGAATGTTCTCACCGGTTTGAACCTTGGGATTCCTGCGGCTTTCCGTTTTCCCGAATCCGAATTCGGACGCAGTATTCAAATAATGGCCGAGGCTATCGTCAGGGAAGACAAGGCGGAAAAACCTGCGGGGAAAAAGGGTCTGAAAGAATCTCTTTTCAACCGGAGGTAACAAGCGATGAACAATAAAAATATGAGGATAAAAGCGGGCCCTTTGTACGAACTGGGGAAAAACCTGGTTAACAATAAGGCCGCTTCCGAAATTAATCAACAGGTTATCGAGAAACAGGACTATATCGAACATCTGCGGGACAGAACGTTCCAGGTGACCATCGACCAGATGGAAGAGAATGCGGTTATCGACCGTTTTTCCGAAAAAGACAAAACCCGTGTCAGGGGGGCCGTCGGGGAAATACTGCAACAGCTTATGGCGGACGAGGGAAAGCTGATCAGCCGGACCGACCGGGAAAGCATCATCAACAGCGTGACGGACGAAATAACCGGGTATGGCCCGATAGACTCCCTGGTGCACGATCCCAGCGTTATTGAAATAATGGTGAACGGCCCGAAAAAGGTATATATAGAAAGACGCGGGCAAATGATCAGGACCAACATCAGCTTTAAGGATGACGCGCATATACGCCACACCATCGAGAAAATTATCAGCCCGCTGGGCAGGCGGCTCGACGAGACGTCGCCCATGGTCGACGCCCGTTTGCCGGACGGTTCGCGGGTGAACGCCATTATTCCCCCGTTATCCGTAAAAGGTCCCACGCTGACGATCCGGAAATTCTCCAGGGATCCCTATACGATAGAAGACTTGATTTCCTTCGGTTCGCTTACAACCGAGATGGCCATGTTCCTCAAGGCGTGTGTGCAGGGACGGTTGAATATCCTGGTGTCGGGCGGCACCAGTTCCGGCAAGACGACCACGCTGAATGTGCTCTCTTCATTTATCCCCGAGAACGAAAGGATTATCACCATTGAGGATGCCGCGGAACTGCAGCTCCAGCAGGAACATGTCGTTTCTTTGGAATCGAGACCTTCCAACATCGAGGGAAAGGGCCGGGTTGCGATCAGGGATCTTGTTATCAACTCGCTGCGGATGCGCCCCGACCGGATCGTTGTGGGAGAGGTGCGCGGCGGCGAGGCGCTCGACATGCTGCAGGCTATGAACACCGGACACGACGGTTCGCTGACCACCGGCCATGCCAACAGCCCGCGGGACATGCTTTTCCGGATTGAGACGATGGTGCTGATGGCGGGTATCGAGTTTCCCGTAAAGGCTGTCAGGGAGCAAATCGCGAGCGCCGTAAACCTTATCGTTCACCAGGAGCGTTTCCGGGACGGCACCCGCAAGATTACCAATATTACTGAAATCACCGGGATGGAAGGCGACACCGTCAGCCTGCAGGATATCTTTGTGTTCGAATCGAGAGGCGTGGATGAAAAGGGACGGATTACCGGGCGCCATGTCGCGTCGCGTGTTGTGCCGAGGTTCATAGATAAGATCGAAGCGGCAGGTATTAACCTCCCGCCCCAAATCTTCCGCCGTTCTTGATGGAGGTGTATTGAATGAGTGTTATCCTGCTGCTGGTTCTTATCTTCACCACCACATTCGCGCTCGCCCTGGCCGTGTTAAGCCTGGCCGTGCGCAAACGAATCATGGTTGCCGAAAGACTGCGCACACTGGAAGAAACCATGGTCCGCAGGGACGAAGGGGAAGAGGCGGCGGGCGTTCTGATCAGAAGGGCGCCGAAGGCCGTCCCGTACCTGGCTGCGTACATGGCCTGGCTGGAGCGGAAATTGGAGAACGCCCGTCTGCTGTACCGTCCTTACGAGTTCTTCTTGCTTTCCCTGGGGACGGCCCTCATGGCCGCGTTGCTCCTGTTTTGCGCTGTACGATACAGCTTCGGGGTGATGGGATGGGGTAATAAAGAGTTTGTTGTTTTACTGCTGTTGGGAATGGTGGCGGGCTTCGCGTTCCCCCATTCATATCTTTCCTTCAGGGAAAGCCGGCAGCGACATCTTCTAAACGGCCAGATCGGGGACATGGTTATGCTGCTGGCTAATTATCTCCGGGCCGGACACGCGTTCACCAAAGCCATGGAGTTTATCAGCCGGGAAGCTCCTTCCCCGCTGGCGGACGAGCTGAGGAGGTTTACCAGGGACACCGTTCTCGGAAGGGGTACGGAGGAGGCTCTGACCGCTCTGGAGAAAAGAACGGGCGACAAGGACCTGTCGATGGTTATAACGGCAATCCGCATCCAGCACGAGGTGGGAGGAAATTTAGCCGAGGTTTTGGATAACATATTCGGAACCATAAGGGAAAGGATACGTTTGAGGGGAGAGGCCAGGACACTCACGGCTCAGGGACGCCTTACCGCCGTGATAATAGGCGCGCTGCCCGTGGCCGTCGGCATTGTTATATTCATGATGCAGCCGACCCTTATCCGTGTACTTTTTACAACTGTTGAAGGACGCGTAATGCTTTTGATGGCTGTAGCGGCGGAGATCGTAGGAATTATAGTCATACGGAGAATAATCGACGTCGAGGTTTAGGGGGCGGTAGGGTGTGGTTTTAATTGCAACCGGGGTTGTCTTTATCGGCGTTTTTTGTTTTGTAGAGCTTGTTTATTGGGCGCAGTCCAAACAGCGGGCGGACATCAGGGCGAGATTAAACGTCATTGAGGAAACCAGGACCGGGGATGAGGTGCAGGAACCCATAAGCCTCCCCTTCCGCTGGCGTATTTTAAGGCCGCTGGGGAAAAGAATGGTCATAATTTTTACGGGTTTTTTACCGGCGAACGTTAAGAACGGGGTCGAGCGAAAACTCACGCAGGCCGGAAATCCGCGGGGAATGCGGGCGGGTACCTTTATGACGGTTGTTATGGTAAGCGGCATCCTGCTTGCGCTTGCCGTGTTCGCGGCGGCTTTTTTACTGAGGGTGAACCTGGTTATAGCGTTGCTTTATTCTGTAGCTGCGGCAATCTGTACCGTTATCGCCGCCTTTTTATGGTTGATTTCCGCAGTCAGCCGGAGGGTGGGCGAAATCGAACAGACCCTGCCGGACGCTATTGACCTCCTGGTCGTAAGCGTTGAAGCCGGCTTAGGTTTTGATCTTGCCCTCGCCAAGGTGACCGAAAAGCTTCAGGGCTCACTGACGGATGAGTTTCGCAAGACGTTGCAGGAGATGAGGATGGGCAAACCGCGGCAGACTGCGCTGCGGGATCTTTCCCGCAGGGTAGGCTCAACCCATCTTAGCGGCTTTATTTCCATGGTGATACAGGGAACACAGATGGGAATAACCATCGGTCAGATACTGCGCAGCCAGGCCGAAGCGATGCGGACGCTGCGCCGTCAGAGGTTGGAAGCAATGATAATGAAGCTGCCGGTCAAAATGGTTTTCCCCCTGGTATTTTGCATCTTCCCGGCGCTTATGATTATTATTATGGGCTCCGCAATCCTCCAAATCATGAAGGTGTTTTGAGGCAATGCACGCCGCCATGGACAAGAATCGATTTCTTGTGCTATTCGTATTGTTTACTTCTTTTCTTTTTCCGCCGGCCTGTGCGTACGGACAACAGCCTGAAGACATCCCGGACAGGGTAACGGTCGCTCTGATCATAGACGGTTCGGGGAGCATGAAATCCAACGATCCCGACAAGGTAAGGATATCGGCGGCCCAGAAAGTCGTGGAAATGCTCGGTGATGACGATGGAATAACCGTCGTCCAGTTTGCCGACAGGCCCTCGGTGCTTATCCCGCTCACAAAAGCCGGCGCAAAACAATTCCGGGGGAAGTATCTGACGCTCGTAACCGCCATCGGCGCCTCCGGCAACACCGATATCAAAGGCGCGCTGGAAGCTGCATTTGCGGAGTTGAACGGGGGAGAGGGGAAGCGCTTTGCGCTTTTGCTCTCCGACGGCGAGCCGGACCTGCCGCCATTGGTGCAGGACCAGCGCAGGATGAATACTTATCTGAACGAAGTAAGCGGGATCTGCGACGCATACAAAACGCGCGGCTGGGCGGTGCACAGCATCGCCCTGCACCGGAAGGAAGCCGGCCCACTGCTGCGCAAGATCGCTCAGCAAACGGGAGGAGAGTATTTCTTCGTGCCGGAAGCGGCGGCGCTGGAAAGCTTTTTTCAGTCGATATTTCTGGTGCAGAAGCACGACCCGGTCGAGAAGCTGAGACTTGACGGGTCATACGCGCCGCAAAGCTGCCAGGCGGGCGGTCGGCTGCCTGTTGAGGCGTGGTTGAGACTGGGTCGGGACAGGTTGATACCGGGACCCCATCTAACGGTTGAAGAACTGGCGCTGGCGGCAACCATAGAAGGTCGGACACTGGCGTCGGTCAATCTTGAGGATAACGGCAGGGAAGCTTCCGCAGATAAGGTTAAGGGTGACGGTGTTTTTTCGGGATGGCTGGAATGCCGGAAAGAGGGTCGGGTTACCCTGAGCCTGACAATGGAGGGGGTATACCGGGGACAAAAGGTTTCGGAGAAGGTGACCCTGGGGCAGGTTAATGTGCTCCCGGCACATACAGCCGGCCGCACATATCCCGGCTTGGCGGGAGTCGTGGTTCTGCCTGCCGGCGGCGGAGTAATACTGTTATGTCTGTTGGCCGTTGTGCTTTACATATGGCGAAACCGTTTGGCCGCAAGGATCAAGGGCGCCCTGAAGTATCGGGTTGAGGGTGAGGGCGGCGCCGGAGGCGAACTCGACCTGACAATAACCAAAAAGAACGAGGTTGTTATCGCCACGGAAAACGGCTCAGGGGCGGATTTTGTCCTGCCGGTAAAAAACGGCTCATTTTCTTTCAAGATAAAAAAGATGACGAGAACCCAGAGGGTTAAAAAGGTTGAAGAAGGCACGGAAACCGAAATCACCAGGAAAGGTACCTACATGGCGATCAGCTTTCCGGGCACCTTTATTATTTTTCAGGAGGCGCCGGGCGTTTTCAGCGGCAACCCGCGAAGCCGGAAGCAGATCGCTCACGGCGACCGTTTTAAGGTCAGGGGATATGAGTTTGAATTTGACTGCCCCGAAGCAAAGGCTTCCGAGTCGTCAGGAGGGAAGGAAACGTCCAGCCGTTTAACCGGTATATCTGAGAGGTCGTAGGGCCTTTGACGCCATGTTCCACACCAAATCACAAGAGAATCAAAGCTTCACCACAGAGGCACAGAGAACACAGAGATGAATTAATAGAAAGTCACGAGTAGGGCTGTTGTCCTGAGCTCGTGTGCTTCTGATTCTTGACTTGGAACATAAGGCTTTGGGCCTTGAAAAGATATTTTTATTCTTTGAGAATTCCGCGTTTTTGCAGTAAAAATATTTTGTTTCGTCTCTTTAAAGTTAATAATTTCGGAATCTTGGCGTCTTGGCGGTTGTCTTGAACCGCCTTTTTATATTATTGACGATTCAGTCCGCTGAAGTGGTTTCCTCAAGGGCGGCGCGGACCACAAGACGCTGGCGGGCGCTTCCGACCGGGTGGCAGGTGGTCAAAGTCAGGACGGGGTAGCCGCACGGCTTGATGACGCTCCAGTCGTTGTTCGCGACCGGGAAAACCCTTTCCACCTCGTAACGGTAAACCTTCCCTTCGTACCTCAGGATTATCGGATCACCGGCCTTCAGGCGGTCGACGTGGCGGAACCAGGCGCCGTACATGGTGCGGTGCCCCGCGATGGCGGTGTTGCCCTGACCCGGCAGGGCGGACTGCTCGTACCAACCGGGACCTTTGTTCAGGCCGGACCGCGCGGTTCCCTTCACCACGGCTGCGGACAGGTTGATGGCCGGGATTTCAATAACGGCGCCCATAAACCCTTCACCCGTGGGGATATTATCGGAGGGAGTGTCGGATAAGGCGGGGTTCTGGTCGTTTTTGTCAGCCTTATTGTATTTTGAGGGGGAACTTTTTTCCTGGGCGGCAAGCGACGCCTTAAGCCGTGCCTGCTGGTAGTGCGCGTAAAAAGAAGAGAAGAGGGGGTAAAGCACCAGCGTTACCCCCAAAAATATCAGAATCAGACTTGACTTTTTAAGTGGCTTAAGGTTCATTCGGGTTCCATCTCTTCTGTAACAGATTCAAGTCAATCAGTTAGAACCGGTGTCTGCCCGCGACCCCCAGGCCGATAAGGGCCAGACCCGTATACACGAAGAATAACGCGTTGCCGCCGGTAAACGGCAGCTCGGGCACCGGAGCGGGTAACGGAGTTTCAACTGTCGGCGCCGCAGGTTCGGGAACGATTGTCGGCACCAACGGAGGAGCCTGGTAGTTGCCGAAGTCCTGATCGCGCACGCTCTCAGAGGTGCGGATGACGACCCCATGGGTCCCCGGGGCGGCAGGATAGGTCTGGGTCCACCCAGACTGTTGCACTTCCTCGACGGTGTAAGTACCTGCATTAAGGTTGGTGAAGCTGTAATAACCGCCGCCGGAGGTGGTGGTCCTGGCAACCTCGGTTCCCTGACTGTTACGGAGGATTATGGTCCAACCGTCCAGCCCTGATTCGTCGCTGTCCTTGGCGCCGTTATTGTCAGCGTCGTTGAACTTCATGCCGGAGATGCTGCCGTAATCCGGACCGTCGCCGCCAGGCTGGTAGTTGCCGAAGTCCTTGTCGCGCACATCCTCGCAACTACGGATGATGACCTCGTAGGTACCCGGCGCGGCGGGACAGGTCTGGGTCCACCCAGACTGCTGTTCTTCGCTTACCGTATAGGTTCCAGAACCCAGGTTCCCAAAGAAATATGTACCGTCAGACCCTGTGTTGGCTTCCCTGATGAGGCCGTTAGCTCCAGAAAGCTTGATCTTCCAGCCGGACAGTCCCGGCTCGCCGGCGTCCTTCTGTCCGTTGTTGTTCAGGTCGTTGAACTTCATGCCGGAGATGCTGCCGTCACAACTGTCGTTGGGCGGATAATAGTTGCCGAAGTCCTTGCCGGTCACGTTTTGTCCCTCATCCAGTTCGACCGTATGGGTTCCCGGCGAAGCCGGATAGGTCTGCGTCCAACCGGACTGCTGCACTTCCGCGACCTTATACGTTCCGGCCGGCAGATCGTTAAAGCAGTAGTTACCGCTGCCGTCCGTGGTCGTCCTGGCATACTCGACCCACTGCGGTTCGGGCACGTAAGTCGTGTAGTAGTCGGTTTGCGCAAGCTTATAAAGGATGATGGTCCAGCCGGGCAGTCCCGGCTCTCCGGGACACCTTGCGCCGTTATTGTTGACATCGTTGAACTTCGTGCCGCAGATGCTGCCGTCTTCGTCACCGCCGTTGGGCGGATAGTAGTTACCGAAGTCGATAAATTCATGGCTTTCGTCCACTATCACGACTTGGTGCTTTCCGGGCGAAGCGGGATAGGTCTGTTGCCAGCCGGACTGGAGGACTTCACTGACGGTGTAAGTGCCGGGCAAGAGGCCGTCGAAACAGTACAGACCATCAGTACCAGTGTAAACGTGCCTGCTGACGCCTTCGCCTTCAAGCCTGATTTCCCAACCGCTCAAAACAGGTTCGGCATACTCCTCCGTTTGCTCCCATATACCGTTCCCGTTCTGGTCGTTCCACTTGGCGCCGCAGATGCTGTAGGTCGGCGTTTCATGGTTGCCGAAGTTGTAGATCGGCACTTCCGGCGTGATAATATCGGATAACGACGTCAAAACAAATTGCTGCGGGAAGGTAACGATGTAGCAGTTAGGGTCAGTGGGATAAGTCTGGTTCCAGCCGCTCTGGTTCACCTCACAGACTTTGTAAGTGCCTTCGCCCAAGCCCGTGAAGCAGTAATTACCATTCTCGCCGGTGGTCTCATCTTCAACGAAGTCCCAGCTCTTGGTCTCATCATTGTAAACGTAGAGGTTGATGGTCCAGCTGCTTAAACCGGGCTCTTCTCCCCATTCGCCGTCGCCGTCCAGGTCGTTCCACTTATACCCGCAGATGCTGTACGTTTCAGGTTCCTCGTAACGGTTGACGAAGTCTTTACCGGTCTCGTTCGGGTTTTCTTCGCTTAAGATCACTTCATAGTAATCGCCTTCCGGAACGACTTGGCTCCAGTTCGGCTGAAGCTCTTCGCTGATCCGGTAAGTACCCGCTACGAGCTGCAGTTCGTCGTCGAAACCGAAACAATAGTTGCCGTCTGCGTCCGTATAGGTCCATGCCATCACGGTAGCGTTGTCGCCGTCGACCGACCAAAGGATGATTTTCCAGCCTTCCAGTCCGTCCTCGGTATCCGCGTCGAACTTGGCGCCGCAGATGTAGTAGTCAGGCGTTTCCTGTTCACAGTTTCCGAAATCCCTGCCGGTGATGTTCCATACATTATCGGTAGGAATAGTAACTGTGTAGGTGCCGCCTTCGGGATAAGTCTGGTCCCAGCCTTTCTGCGGTACTTCTTCAACGGTGTAAGTTCCCTCGGACAAGTCTTCAAAGCAGTACTCGCCGTTGGCGTCGGTATCTTGGCTGTCGATTACATTTCCTAGCGCATCTTTGAGCAGTATGGTCCATCCTTCAATTCCGGAGTCGGTCTCATCCTTGTCTCTTTCACCGTCCGCGTCGTTGAACTTCATGCCGCAGATGCTGCCTTTACACGGAACAGGATCGCCAGCGGGCCTGAAGCCCCAGTGGCTCAACCCGCAACCTGTGCCGCTAGCCGTTTGGGTGATGTTGAAGTACCACACTCCGTCTGGTGATACATTAGTGAGTGTAATAAGAAACTCGCAATCACCATTTTGAACAATAGCGCTGCCGAGCCCAGTATTGGGATCTTTAATAAGATCAACTAATGAGCAATAATGTCCGCCTTTAACATAGACCTGTATTCCGGTTAGACCGCCACAGTTCCAGGCATTAGCCCATCCTTCTACGATATCGTTATCAAGGCAGCTGGTATCGTAATTGCCCGGTTCATTTACGTTGAACTTAACCACTGGACCTGGAATATTACATCCACCAGAAGTATCCCCGTTAGGCATGTATTCAACTATACATTCACAAGCATACGCGATTCCGGCAAAAGCCAGGGAGAGCGCGAAGACCAGGGTAAGGACCAGAAGTTTGGCCGTTGTTTTCGCTCTATTATGTCTCACATTTTCCCTCCTTTCTATTGTGGATTTGTTGTCGCCTTTTGGACGCTCACCCGCTTCGCGGAAGCGGATGAAAATAACAATTAGAACTTAACACATGTCAACCCTCAACTTCCATCCCTCTCAAGGAGGAAAATAGGTTGACCTGCGGCGCTCCGGCTTAGTCCTGCGGGTCCACCGCCCGCCGAATATTGAGTCGTCCTGTATCTGGCAATGAGTTGCCCCCATCTTAAGGATTAATCACCTTAAACCCCTGCTTAAAACAGGAGAATGAGGGAACTTGGCGCAAAGTTGGCCGGCAGTGGCGAACCTGAGGGTTTCTTTATTGAATTGAAATTTATTGAAAAAGATTAAAGGATTTATAAGGATTAAGCCGAATTAATACTTAAGGGTGAAATATGTCCTAAAAGTATACGAAAGTATACTTTTGTATCAGCCTTTCGGAGAATAAACGGGTTGTCCGGATGAGTTATTTCCCATATCCTTTACACCTTGTGTATTAGGAAGTAAAGAACTCTTTGCGGAACTTGGACGGGGGGGGGTAGGAACATGGGAGAATTCCAGGTGCTTGTGGGCGGCCGGTCGCCCAGGTGGCGTGAGAGCCTCGCGGCGGCATTCTCGGAGAACGCGGTTTTCGAAGTGGTCGGGAGCGCGACCGACGAGGAACTGGTAGAGACGGCGGTGCGTCTCCGTCCGGATGTGGTCGTCTGGAAACTCGAAGATGAAGATCCCGTTCCGGTCACCGCCGAACTGAAACTTGAGTGCCCCTTCAGCCTTGTGGTGGTAATGGTGGAAGACCCCAATCATTTCGATGTTATCGAGTTGATCAGGGCCGGGGTGCGCGGCTGCCTGCCGCTTCGCCTCCTTCCCCGCCAGATAGTGCAGGCGGTGGAACTGATCGTCAAGGCGGGTATGCTCTGCCTTCCCCGGTTGGGTTCCGAGTTTTTCGACCGGAACAGGAAAGCGTCCGAACCGGTTGTCCCCAGCTTCTTGACAGGGAGGGAACGCGAGATACTTTGTCTTCTGGGTAAAAACCTTTCGAACCAGGAGATCGGCCAGGCCTTGTTTCTTTCGGAATCCACGGTGAAAACGCACCTGCGGAGCATCTTCCGCAAGCTCGAGGTGAGGAACCGTTCCGAGGCGATGGTTACGGCCATGCGGATGGGGCTGGTGGAAGCGAAATGATTTAATTTTTAACCGCCAAGACGCCAAGTTCGGGATCAGAATTCAGAAGCCAGAAGCCAGTAGTCAGAAGTCAGAATTTACAGATACGGTTTAAAAATTCTTCAATAAAAGCCTTAAAACAGAGAGCCGGGTCGGGTTTGCGCCTGCCCGGTTTCTTATTTTAATGGAGACTGATTGAAAAAAGGTTGTCCATGATTTGCCGCGGCACAACGAAGAACGGAAATCGACGCTGGAAATAGCGATTTAACTATTGTCATGTATTCATTTTTTAGTTCATCGCGTTCTTGGCGTCTTGGCGGTTGACTATTCTAGAGGGAGTCACTCAGGATTAAGCCTGCCCGTCGGACAATCGACCGTTTTTCCACCACAAGGTCGATTGAACACAAAAGAATGTTCGTGGTAAGTTAGCTTTGAAATACGCGGGAACCGGTTGAGATTTGTACAAAGACGCGGTTAAGGTGAACACTTATGGAGCGGTTTAAAATAATCGTAAACTCTCAAACCCTGGCATCGGTAATCGGCACACAAGGCCGGGACACCTTCGATTTGCTCGATATTCTGATTAACGGGGACGCGAGTTTTCTGGAACAAGCCCGAAGGCTGCAGCCGGATGTTATCGTTTACCGGGTGAAGGAATTCAGCCGGACCGCAGTGTTGGTTGAGCGGTTGAAAAGAGCCTGCCCGTCGACAACCATTGTAGCGTACGCTTTGTCGGAGCATCCGGAAGACGTTGCGGACGCAATTAACGCCGGCGCGGACAGCTTTATTTTAGGCGAAAACCTTTCGTCTGCGCAGGTTTTGCAGGTATTAAAGCTTATCTGCCGGGACCGGGTATGCTTTTTCCCCGAGTCCGCCGCAGGTTTTCTGGCCCCACGCGTTTTGCAGTGATCTATAAGATCGCGCAAAAATCTTTCTTCTTTACTGCTCCACCCGGACTTTCTGCTAAAAGGCGGCTAATGTTTGCCGGTCCCGATTAATACGTGCGGCCGGTCCATCCCCGATATGCTCGAAGAAAGGATACGCATGACGACCGCGGTTTTGCGACAATCCATTAAAAGACTCCAGTGGTTGTTCGGCAGATTGGGAATTCAGGGCTCCCGGGGTTTCACTGCCCAGCCCAGGGTATCGCTCAGTCAGGCCCTGGTGTTTTACCGTTACTTATCCCTTGCTCTGACCTCTCTTTTCTACCTTTTGGGCCCACCCGCGTCCCCCGCTTTTTTTAAGATCGGGGTGATCCTGCCGATGCTGGGGGTGGCGTGGCTCACGCAGCGCCTTTATGCCGCCGATGACTCTCTCGTTCACCGGTTGAAGCTCATCGGCATGGAGACGATAGTGATTGTGGCGCTGTTGCTGCCGACCGGAGGGCTGGAAAGCCCCTTTATCTGGTACGCCTTCAATCCGATATTTGCGGCGGCGTGTTATCTTCCCACCGGGCACTGCTGGACAACCGTGGTCGTGTTTTTGGCGGCCGCGACCGAAACAAGCGCCATATGTGCCGGCAGTCAGGAATCACTCCTGGATATCGCCGCCGAGAAATCCTGGCTGCTGCTGGTCTTTATTCTTTTGACCTCGGCGGTACAGCTTTTTACCCGCCTCGTCAACCAGTTGTCCGCGGCCTATGCGCGTCTTGCGGAGGCCCTGTCCGCCAGCGAGCAATCGCTGCAGCATATTTCCTCGCTTTATCAGGCATTAGAAGCCTTTTCCACGCAGGAAGACACCGCTCAGTTTGCCCTGCTGCTTGCCAAATACGCGAAGACTCTTTCCCGCTGTCCGGCGGCGTGCCTGCTCATGCGCGGGGAGACGCAGGAAAAGCAGAAACCGGTCGTAAGGGTCTGTAACGGCGAAGATGAATACTCCCGCATCAACCTTGAAGGGGAAATAAGCAGGATATGGGAGCGCGAAGAGCCGGAAACAAAGGTTTCCGCTTTTTTCGATGAAGCAGGGATCCGGTTGACGTGCGTTCCGATAATATCTCAGAGCGAATGTTTCGGCATGTTGGGTTACCTTGAACCTGCAAATACCCGAGAGGCGGAAGACCGTGACAGGGCCGTCAATTTCCTTGCCGAACTGGGCGCCATCGTTCTCGAAAGGTTAAAGACCGAAAAATTGGGGGGCCGGCTGCTGGTAAGCGAGGAACAAAACAGGATCGCCAATGAAATACACGACGGCGTTTCTCAACATCTATTCAGTATCTCATGCGCGCTTCACTCATTATCCCGGCAGAAGGCCGGTCTGCAGGATGAAGAGGTTCAGCGTCAGTTACAGTTGGTTAAGAATACCGCAAATCAGGCCGCAAGGGAATTGCGGGCTTCAATTTACCGAATCAGCCCGCGTAAGCGCGGTGAAAGCATATTCGTAGCGGGTCTGGCTTCCTACCTGAACGGTGTTGCCAGGATGAACGCCATCAGGGTGGATCTTAAGGCGGAAGGAAGCGAGGAAACACTGAGCCCGGCGCTGCGCAACGCTTTTTACCGGATAGTCAGGGAAGCGACCGGCAACGCCTTGAGGCACGGAAGATGCAGGTCCCTGGAGGTGCGGGTTTCGATGTCGCCTGCCGGTTCCGTCCTTGAGGTTGAGGACGACGGCAGCGGCTACCAACCCGGATCAAACGGTATGCCGGGTGAAGGATTGGGACTCGGGGTCCATAACATGAAGCAACTGGCGGCTTGTTTTAACGGTGAACTCGAGATTACCAATACGGGCCGGGGCACCCTGGTAAGGTGTATTGTTCCCAGGAGGCCGGGACAAGCGACTGAGGGAGATAAAGCCTGAGCCATGCAGAGCCAATCCGCCCCGAAACCGTTTATGCATTCAGCGATATCGATTTTTGATGATAAGTTTGGTCTTTTTTAAGGAGTGCCCCGTGCCGCCTTAGGCGACGCCACGTCGAATAAAAATTTACGTGGAACCAGCGAATTAACTGTTTATCACATAATCCTTTTCTTGATACATGGCGTTCTTGTCCAGCACTCAGAGCCTGAGTGCTGGATTGGCGGTTGATTTATTTTTGAAGGAGGAATCAGTCATTGAAAATGGTGGTGATCGACGACCATCCGCTGGTGCTTCAGGGGATAGGTTCCATCGCCCGGTTGTATGAGGATATCGAACTAGCGGGCACGGCGAGTTCCGGTGAGGAAGGGGTCAGACTGCTGGCGGAAAAGCAGCCGGATGTTGCGGTGGTAGACCTCAGACTACCGGGGGAATACGGGCTCGATATCATCCGGCGCGGACGAGCCGTCGCGCCCGGGTGCCGTTTTATCATCCTTACCGCGTACAGCGAACGCGCCGATGTCCGGCGGGCCATGGAAGAAAAGGTGGAAGGTTATATCCTTAAAGAAGCTCTTCCCGAAGAAATAATAAACGCTATTCGCCTTGTGGCGAAAGGGCGGACCTATATCGATCCGGTAATCGTTCAGGCGTTGGTGACCCATGACGAAAAAGACCCCTTGGAGCAGCTCACTCCCCGGGAAAAGGAGGTTCTTTTAGCCTTGGCCCGAGGAATGTCAAACCGTGATATTGCGCAAATGCTTTTTGTAACCGAATTTACCGTTAAGAAACATGTCAGTCAAATACTCGACAAATTAGGCCTTGACGACAGAACCCAGGCGGCTCTTTACGCCTTTTCCCGGGGACTGGTGCAGGAGCGTTCCCAGGGGTAGATAGAGGAAACGGTTTTTGTTGTCAGGTTGTCCATAATACCGGGGCGTCGGGATGTTAAACCAAAGTCTACCGTGCCCCTCCGCCAAAGCACCATTCAAAAAGTATACCTCCGGTTATTTTTAGTCTATTCCTCCGTAGCATGTACAATCGCTCTTTATTCCTTAAAATAGAATTTGGGTATTGAGATAATACTCGCAATAAATCTAACGGGGGGAAACGATGATGAAGAAACTTATGCGGCGGCTTTGGAAAGAAGAGGAAGGTCAGGGAATGGCGGAATACGGATTGATTCTGGCGTTGGTGGCCGTAGTGGTAATCGCGGCTTTAACCCTTTTAGGTGGCGGCGTGAGAGATCAAATGCAGTGTGTGGCCAACGAACTGGATTAAGTAAAAGGAATTGTTTTGCATGTAGAAAATAATTTGCGTATCGTCTTGTTCTAAAAGGTCTGGTTATAACCGCCGTATTTCTGCGGCGGTTTATTTTTTTAAAAGGTAATGACAAACAATTCTAATATATTGGTATATTTATTGCTACATTTTAAAAACGATTCGGAGGGAAAAGGCATTATCATTGTGAGTAGGAAGTAACGTTTTCCGTTATGTTATCGGCTATGATTATTTTTAACTTTCAGAATAAATAGAATAATTTCGCCGGAGGGATAAACGATGATTCGTAAGTGCGTTGAAGACGATTTTGAGAGAATCTACACGATAGTCAACGATGCCGCACAGGCTTACAAGGGCATTATCCCGGCGGACCGGTGGAAGGAGCCGTACATGTCACGGGATGAACTCCGGCATGAGATAGGTGAAGGTGTCGTGTTCTGGGGCTATGAGGATGAAAGCGGGCTGGTCGGCGTGATGGGCATTCAGGACGTGCAGGATGTGACGCTTATCCGCCACGCCTATGTCCGGACGGCCAGGCGCAACCGGGGTGTGGGCGGGAAACTGCTGTCCCACCTGAGGGAGCAGACAATTCGGCCGATACTAATCGGCACGTGGGCGGACGCAGTATGGGCGGTCCGATTTTACGAAAAACACGGTTTCCGGATGGTTTCTCCAGAGGAAAAAAACCGTCTGTTAAAAAGGTACTGGAAGATTCCCGAGCGCCAGGTGGAAACCTCTGTGGTTCTTGCCGACCGGAAAAGGCCGGGATAAGTTCGTACCCCGCCGGTTAAACGATTTGTGCCGGGGGGCAGGTGTATATTTTTATGACGGCGGAGCAAACTTAAACCGTTGAAAACCTGCCGGAAGGGGATGCGTTTAGTGCGTATGGAAGTTGATCAGGATTTGTGTATAGGCTGCGGTACCTGTGTTGATTTGTGCCCCGAGGTTTTTGAATGGATGGAGGCTGAAGAAAAGGCCAAGGCGGTGGAGGACGAGGTCCCCGATGACCTGGAAAATATCTGCCAGGAGGCGTCGGAAAGCTGTCCGACCGACGCGATAATGGCCCAGTATTAAGAAAGTAAAGACGTCCCCGCCGGCGGCGGGGAGTTTTCCTTTTATAAAGGAAGTTTTAGTCCTGCGGCGAAAAACCTATAGGAGTATGATGTTTGAACCGTTTTAAGGTAGTTCACGTCATTCGGCCCGCGGCGGGCGGGATGAAGCGTCACCTGCTGAATTTGTTGGAGCATACGGACAGGGATCTTTTTGAGCCGGTGGTTGCCTGTCCATACGAAGAAAAGCTCTTTGAGGCGGCCGAATCAGGCGCAAGGGTTTTTACCGTATCCCTGCCCGGTGAGATAAAGACGGCGCGCGACACCGCTGCGGTTTTGCGTATTGCCGGCGTGCTCCGGAAGGAAAAGGCGGTAATACTGCACGCGCACGGTTCCAAGGCGGGTCTGGTGGGAAGGCTTGCCGCGCGGTTGGCACGCACGCCGGTCGTCTTTTTTACCGCTCATAATTCCATCTTTTACGAACAATGGCCGGAGTACAAAAGGAAAGCATTCGCCATTGCCGAAAACATGCTTGCGCGAGGAACCTTTAAGATAATCGCCGTTTCGAATGCGTTGAGGCAGGAACTGCTTGACCGGGAGGGACTTCAACCGGACCGGGTGGTAACGGTTTACAACGGGATCGATCCGGCGGCGTTCCGCGTCGCAGAGGAACGTGCCGCGCTCCGGCTGCGTCTTAATCTGCCTGCGGATGCCGCGGTGGTGGGAACGGTTGCCCGGCTGGCGCCGCAGAAGGGGGTAAGATTACTGATTCAGGCCGCGGCGCTTATCCCTCCGGAGAAACGCCCCTTTTTTCTAATTGTCGGCGACGGTCCGTTAAGGCGAGAACTGGAAGAAGCGGCCGGGGACTTCGGTGTCGCGGACCGGTTTATCTTCACGGGAGCGCGTACGGACATACCCCGGGTACTAGGAGCGCTCGATTTGCTCGCACTGCCTTCGGTGACCGAAGGGCTCCCCCTCATACTATTGGAAGCGATGGCCGCGTCGCTGCCGGTGGTGGCGACGGCGGTAGGCGGCGTCCCCGAAGTGGTGGTTGACGGTAAGACGGGGGTTATGGTCCGCTCCGCCGACCCGGCAGGCCTTGCGTGGGGCATAACCCAAATCCTTGAAGAGCCAGACCTGGCCCGGAGAATGGGTGCGGCGGGGGAGAAAAGGGTTTCTGAGCTGTTTACGGTTGAAAAAATGGCCGGCCGTGTTATGAACCTATACCGGGAGGCTTTGACCAATAAAGGTATGTGGTGTGACCGTTGGTCTTGCAATTAAAGAGACACCGTCATAAAATTGTCTGAGTAGGTAAGGTCTGCCTTGGGTTTCTTTCTTTAAACAAAACAGCCTAAATCGAACCCGGGGGTATTCCGTGCGGCGCCAAAGAGGGTTATTGCTTATAAGTCTGCTTTCCTGCCTGAGTTTGTGTCTTGCGTTTAGTTTGTTAGTCGGCGGGAATGCGCTGGCAGCGGAACAAAAGGGCCGGGTGGTGATGCTGGTCATCGACCGTCTGAGTGTTGATGATTTACAGAACCCGGTTCTGGTTAATATCCCGCGCCTTGCGCGAGCGGGCGGCCTTGGACTTCTGAACACCAGTACGGGGAGTACACGCAACCCCGAAAGCGCCTATGCCACCATAGGGGCGGGAGCGCATGCCGTGGCGACCAACACCGGCTCCTATTCCTATAACGCCGCGGAGCAAATTACCGGCGGCACTAAGGCCAGTGAAGAGTTCACCCAGCGCACCGGCCTCGTCCCTGCCCCGGAGAATGTGGTGGTGTTGGAAATCGCCCGGCTGTTGAAGGATAACGATGCCCTGCCTCATCCGGTGACACCGGGGGGGATCGGGGAAACATTAAACACGGCCGGGATTAGTGCCGCCTGTCTGGGAAACGCCGACTGGCGCGACCGTCCCAGACGTCAGATCGCCACTATCGCCATGGATAACGGCGGCCTTGTGGATTCGGGTGAAGTCGGGCGGGGACTCCTTGTTCGCGATCCGCTTTTTCCGGGCGGTACCCGCACGGATTACAACGTTCTGTGGAATAATTGGCTTTACTTGAAAGATAAAGCGAACTTTATCGTCATAGATCTCGGCGATACCTCCCGCCTTGATGAAGCGCGCAGGGAGATAAAGGAAGAGGTTTTTCCCGGTCGTTGGGAAGAAACGCTCAGGCGGGCGGATGCCTTTGCGGGGAAGTTGGCGGACGATCTTGATCTTGGCGGCGAAGACCGCCTTATCATTGTTTCTCCCACCCCTTCAACCGCGGCGCAGCAGGGCGGCGACTGGTTCACACCGGTGATTATTGCGGGCGGCGGCGTACCCCCGGGGACCGTCCTTTCTTCACCTTCGACCAGGCGTCAGGGTATAATCATGAACATTGACCTGGCGCCGTCGGTTCTGGGGTTTCTTGACGTTCAACCCCGGGGAACAATGACGGGGCGGCCGGTTAACTTTGTCGGAGGTGTCGCACAGTCACGGGAGATATTTGATCTGCGCCGGCAGACTCTATTTGTTCACAATTACAGGACCCGGCTGATTAAGGCTTACCTTATCTACGTTCTCGCGTTGCTGATAGCCGCCGTGCTGCTTATAGTTTTACGGGAACGGACCTGGGCGGAACGATTGGGGCTTCACCCGTTGCTGCTGAGCATCATGTGTGTTCCCACCGCTTGTCTGCTCGTTCCTCTTCTCGGAACATTGGAAATTGTTTCTTATACCGCCGGTATCATAGCCGTCACCGCCGTAATGACCTTTCTGACTATGGTATTTGAAAAACGGAAGCCCCTTGCCGGTTTAATATTCCTTTCGCTGATTACCGTGGGGTTGCTGCTGTCTGACGCGTGTACCGGAAACGTGCTTCTGAGGCAGTCTATCTTCAGTTACGATCCTCTGGGAGGGGCGCGGTTTTACGGTATAGGCAACGAGTACATGGGAGTGTTGACCAGCGCAGCCGTTATGGGGAGCGCCGGTATCTTGAGCATCCGTTCAGGGCGTTTAACTCTCCTTGGAATAGCGGTCTTCTGGCTGATAGTCACCTTTGTTTTAGGCGCGCCGGGTCTCGGGGCAAATTTCGGCGGGCTCCTCACATCGGTGGTTGCTTTTACGGTCACCTTCATCGCATTTGCCGGGATAAGGTTCAGGTGGCGCGTGGCAATAGTGTCGGTTGCGTTGCTGGCTTTAATACCTGCGCTGATCGTCGGTCTTGATTTGTTACGGGGTTCGGGAGCGCAATCGCACTTCGGCCGGAATCTGCTGCTGGTCCTGCGCGATCCGATGGCCCTCCTGGATATTATTTCACGCAAAATGGCTATGAATTTTAAGCTGTTCCGCTACACCATCTGGTCAAGAGTCCTGGCCGCGGGCATCGGAGGGCTGTTACTCCTGTTCTACCGTCCGATAGGCGTGATGAGGGTTTTCCGCGGCCGCTACCCGTATCTTTTCAAGGGTTTCATCGGAGTGGTGGTAACCACTGTGGCTGCTTTTCTTTTCAATGACTCGGGTACCGTGGCGGCGGCGACGGCAACCATATTCGGCATCCCACCGCTGTTGTATATCTTCCTAAGGGAAACTGATTAAAATGCGGTTAGGCTATTTTAACGGCCCGCGGGGAGCGTTTGCGGGGATGCTCGAAGAGGGAATGGTATACCCTATGTCCGAAGGCTTTTCCGGGAAGCCGTCGGTGGAAGGTATTCCCCTTGAAGGTCTCGGGGTTCTTGCCCCTTGCCGTCCCGGTAAGATCGTGTGCGTAGGGCTTAATTACCGCGACCATGCCACAGAACTGGGTTTTGCTTATCCCGAAGAGCCGGTGTTGTTTTTGAAGCCGCCGACCGCTTTAATCGGGCCCGGTGAAGATATCGTTTACCCGCCGATGGCCGGACAGGTCGACTACGAGGCCGAGCTGGCGGTGGTGATCGGTGCGACCACCCGGCGGGTCAGCAGCGATGCCGCACCGGAGCACATCCTCGGTTATACATGTGCGAACGACATTACGGCGCGCGACCTCCAGAAAAAGGACGGACAGTGGACGCGGGCGAAATCTTTTGACACATTTTGCCCGTTGGGCCCTTATATTGTAACAGGCGCCGACATGTGTCATTCGGAGATTTCTCTTTATTTAAACGGGGTTCGGAAACAGTTTTCCAATATCCGCAACCTGATTTTCGATGTAAACTATCTGGTAAGCTTTGTGTCTCATGTTATGACACTCCACCCCGAAGACGTCATCCTGACGGGTACCCCGAGCGGTGTAGGACCGCTTCAAACGGGTGATATCGTGGTTGTCGATATTGAAGGGATCGGCAGACTCGAAAACAGGGTGGCGATGGAATAATAAATTTATCCCAGGCTAAGATTTTGTTGACAACAAGGGGGGATGTGTTAAAATTGTGATTGACTGTTTTACGCGAACCACTATATGTTGCTTGACCGGGACCTTGCAAGTTGTTGAATTGCCGGGGAACCCAGCTAAAAGGCGGTGTAACTTAAGAAATATTTTGCAAAGGGGGAGATAAATGAAATGAAACCTTTGGGTCGGCATATCTTAGCCGAAATTTACGGCTGTGATTTTAATATGCTGAACGACATGAAGCTGGTTGAGAAAATCATGGTCGATGCCGCACTCGAGGCAGGAGCAGAAGTTCGGGAGTGTGTGTTTCATCAGTTTAGTCCCCAGGGGATTAGTGGGGTCGTAGTGATTTCAGAATCGCACCTTGCGATTCATACATGGCCGGAACTCGGTTACGCGGCGGTGGACGTGTTCACCTGCGGCGAGAGGGTTGATCCGTGGCACGCGTGCGATTATCTTAAGCGTCATTTTTGCGCCACGGACATAGTGGCCACGGAGCAAGAGCGGGGGATTATCCCGCCGGAATATGACCAGTCAGCCCAAGCGATTTAGGGGGGGTTTTTATTAGTACGGGTTTAGAAAAGAAAAGGATTTCGACTTAGGCCTTGCAAACAGAAAGGGAGTTTTGCAGGGTCTATTTGTTTTATCCGGTCTTTGCAAAAGGGGCCTGCGTTCGGCTTAACTCAGGAAACTTCTGAAAGATGCAGGAAAAACAGGCGCTCCATGCGAATATATTGTTTTCATAAGGCGCAAGGGAGGAACCGGTTTGGACTGTTCGGAGTTGCTGCTGCCGATACGTGAAGAACTTGACGAAGTGCATAAGGCGGTGGCCGAAGCGGTTAAAAGAAGCGGGGGCATCGACTATAGCGTTTTGCAGAAGGACAATATCATTGAATATAATATTCGCCCGGCACTGGTATATGCAGCGGCGCATTTATGCGGGCTGGATTCTGCAAGTGTGGTTCCTGTGGCAAAGGCGGTCCAGTTTATTTTTTTTGCAACCGTTGTTCATGACCGGGCGGTGAAGTTAGAAGATATAGCCTGCGACGACCTCAAGGCGTTGATACTCCTCGGTGATTATCTTTTCAGCGCTTCTTTCAGGGTTCTCGCCGAGGCCGGAATGCAGCAGTTGCTTGTACCGCTGTCTAAGGTTGTGTGCGCCGAGTGCGAGGCGGCGGTTGAGCCCGCAAAGAACGGGGAGATTGAACCAGGCGTCCTGAAAAAGGAATCGGCTCTTTTGTTCGGGGAATGCTGCCGGCTGCCAGGCATGCTGGCAGGGGTTGATTTTGTCGACCGGATTTACGCTTACGGGATCAGCCTGGGAATGGTATACGGTTGCCTGAAGCGTAAGGTTTCCTCGTTTCAAGCCGCAGGTTACATTAAGGAAGCACGGGAAGCCTTGTTGAAATTACCCCTTGCTCCCGCGCGGCAGCAGCTAAAAGAAGCGTTGGACCTGGTTACCGTGAGCATTGCGGGTTTGGAGGCCGCCGCAACGAAGTAGGAGGCGGTAGCCAGTAGAAGATAGTAGGTAGAAGATAGAAGCGAGATGCGGGAGAACGGGAAGCAAGAGGCAGGAATGGACAGTGGGAATAGGAGTCGATATTCGGGAATCAGGATCGCGGAACCCTTACTCGTAAAGTACGTCAGGCCCGCGCAACGCAAGGAGAAGTAATGGATTATCCTCAGGAATACCGAAAGAAAGAAGTTTACGTTCATAAACTTTTCGCAAGCATTGCCCACCGTTATGACCTTCTGAACACGTTATTAAGTCTGAACCGGGACAAGCACTGGAGGCGTTTTGCCGTGGCCCAGTGCGGTCTTGAGGATGGGGGTTACGGGCTTGATGTCTGTTGCGGGACGGGAATGCTTGCGCTGGAACAGGCTAAAGCGACGGGACTCCGGGGGAGGATCGTAGGTGTTGATTTCTGCGAAGAGATGCTGGCGAAAGGACGGAAAAACATCGCCGGAACGGCCTATAAAGATATAATCGAATTAATTCGGGGAAACGCTATGGATTTACCGTTTCCGGACGACACCTTTGATTGTGCCACCATCGGCTTCGCCTTGAGAAACGTACCCAGCATCCGGCGTACGATCGAGGAGATGATGCGCGTTGTTCGTCCGGGAGGGCGCGTGGTGTCACTTGAATTTGCCAAACCGAGTTTCCCGGTTTTTAAACAGATCTATCATGTTTATTGTAATCGGCTGGTACCATTCATTGGGCGCCTCGGTGCGGGAATAGACGGCCCTTACAGCTATCTGCCGAACTCGATGAAGGCTTTTCCGCACCAGAAAGAGATAAGAAACCTTTTCGCGGCGGTGGGGCTTGCAGACGCCCGGTGTCACGAGCTTACGGGCGGGATTGTTGCGGTGCACGTCGGTACGAAAAGGTAAAGAGGGGTTATTCACAACAAAGGACACAGAGATTAATCAACCGCCAGGACGCCAAGGGAACCAAAATGCGGAACGCATAAAATCTGAAAAACACTATTATTATAACGTTTTGTGCCCTAAGGGCAGCGAAGGCATGTTTATAAGGATGAAAATATCGATTTGGAAACAGCGGTTTAACTGTTGTCATATGTTTTCCTTGCCCCATGGTGTTTTTGGCGTCTTGGCGGTTTAATTATTTCCCGAGGAGTGGTTGTTTTGGGCTACCGGGACCTCCGGGAGTTCATGAAAGCCCTGGAGCAGAAGGGTGAACTAAAACGGATTTCGACGGTGGTAGGCGCGGAGCTTGAAATCACCGAGATCGCCGACCGTGTTGTAAAGTCCGGCGGCCCGGCTCTTCTGTTTGAAAACGTGCGGGGGTATGATATCCCCGTTCTAATCAATATATTCGGTACCCTTGACCGGATGAGGCTGGCGCTTAACACCACGGACCTGGACCTGCTGGGGGAGGAAATAGGTCAGCTTCTCCAGCCGGAACTGCCTCAGAGTCTCCTTGGAAAGCTGAAAGCGCTGCCGCGGCTGGCACAGCTTTCTTCCTTCATCCCCAAAGTGGTTCGTTCCGGACCGTGTAAGGAAGTGATAGTGAAGGACCCGGATCTTACACGCCTGCCGGTGTTAAAATGCTGGCCGGACGACGGGGGTCCGTTTATCACCCTGCCGCTGGTTTTTACTAAGGACCCGGAAACCGGCCAGAGGAATGCGGGGATGTACCGGATGCAGGTGTTTGACGCTAAAACGACCGGCATGCACTGGCACATTCATAAGGACGGTGCCGCGCACTACAGGAAGGCCTGCGCCAAGGGCGACAAACTGCCGGTGGCCGTGGCCCTCGGCGGCGATCCGGCCACGATATACGCCGCCACAGCGCCGCTGCCGCAAGGGATTGACGAGTTGTTGTTCGCCGGATTCCTGCGTAAGGAACCGGTGGAAGTGGTACGCTGTGAGACGGTTGATCTTGAAGTCCCGGCTCACGCGGAAATAATCCTCGAGGGCTACGTCGACTGCGGTGAAAAAAGGCTTGAGGGCCCGTTCGGCGACCATACGGGTTATTATTCGCTCGCCGACGATTATCCGGTTTTTCATGTCGTCTGCATAACCCACCGTAAAAATCCTGTTTACCCGGCAACAATCGTCGGCAGGCCGGTGATGGAGGATGCCTTTATCGCCAAAGCCAGTGAGCGTCTTTTCTTTCCCCTGATCCGGCTGCAGTTGCCGGAGGTGGTCGATATAAATTTCCCGGTAGAAGGCGTGGTGCATAACTGCGTTGTGGTTTCGGTAAGGAAGTCTTATCCGGGACAAGCCCGAAAGGTCATTAACGCAGTCTGGGGAATGGGACAGCTCTCTTTCAGCAAGCTGGTGATCGTGGTGGATGAAGACGTCAACGTTCAGGATATGAGCGAGGTCTGGTGGCGGGTTTTCAACAACATTGACCCGCGCCGGGACGTAATACTGACCGACGGGCCGCTTGATGTTCTTGACCATTCCTCTCCGCGGTTCGCTTACGGATCGAAGATCGGAATCGACGCCACCAGGAAGTGGCCGGGTGAGGGGCACGAACGAGAGTGGCCGGAAGATATTGTGATGGACCCGGAGATAAAAGCGCTGGTTGAAGAAAAATGGAAGGAATATGGCTTTTAACAAACATACCGGCGGTGATTAAACAGGGCGTCGGATACAAAGCAAGGTGAGCCTTGGTGAGATTCTTTGACAAGCTGAAGACGTTTCTGTCGATGATCAGGTTCGAGCACACGGTGTTCGCCCTCCCGTTCGCTTATATCGCCGCCCTGCTGACGCAGCAGCGGCTTCCTTCGGGACACGACATCCTGTGGGTCACACTGGCGATGGCGGGTGCGCGGACGGCCGCCATGTCGCTCAACCGGTTGATCGACCGTTCAATCGATGCCAGGAACCCCAGAACCACGGGCAGGGCGCTCCCGCAGGGGTTGATTTCCGTAAGGGAGGTATGGATATATGTCTTCCTGTCCTTCGCACTGCTCATGGTTTCGGCGTGGCAGCTCAGTCCCCTGGCGTTGAAGCTTTTCCTTCCGGCGGTAGTCATACTATGGACCTACTCCTACAGCAAACGGTTCACATGGGCGTGCCACTTCTACCTGGGACTTACGCTGGGACTTGCCCCGGTGGCGACCTGGGTGGCGATTACGGACAGGTTTGCGTTGGCGCCCGTGCTTCTCGGCTGCGGGGTGCTTTTATGGGTCGCGGGTTTCGATATAGTTTATGCCTGTATGGACTATGACTTTGACCGGGAAGAGAAGATTTTTTCTCTGCCCGCGCGGTTCGGGATCGGTCCTGCACTGTGGGTCGCACGGTTGTGCCATGTACTGGCGCCTGTTTTCTTTATAACGACGGGGGTGATTTTACGCCTGGGGCCGATGTATTTAGCGGGCGTGGCTTTTGCGGTGATCATTCTTTTTTATGAACACCGGTTGGTGCGCCCGGGAGACCTTTCCCGGGTGGGTGTAGCCTTTTTTAATATGAACGGCATTCTAAGCGTGGGGATGTTCATATTCACCATGCTCGATATATTACTGGGGTAAAACGGAGGATCCGGGTTGGGAAAGATTCAGGGATTTAATACACCGTTTCTGCGAATAGCGGAAAAGGTGAACAACGGCGAAAGACTCGGCAGGGAAGACGGTATTGCGCTCTATAAATCCACTGATCTGCTGAATACAGGATACCTGGCCGATGTCGTTCGTCGGCGGCGGCACGGTGACAGGGTGTGTTTTACGGTAAACCGTCACATCAACCACACCAACGTTTGTATCAACCGCTGCCTGTTCTGCGCTTTCGGCAAACTTCCAGGGCACAAGGACACCTACACCCTGACGCTGGAGGAGATCGAGGAAAAGGCAAGGACGGCCGGGCCGATGGGTGTCCGCGAGGTGCACATCGTCGGCGGGTTGAACCCGGAATTGACACTGCCGTATTTTGAGGAAATGCTCCGCCGCGTCTGCGCCGCTGTGCCGGGGGTGACGGTCAAGGCCCTTACGGCGGTAGAGGTGGACTATCTGGCCGGGCGCCACGAACTGCCGGTGGACGAGGTTTTGAACAGGTTAAAGGCTGCCGGATTGAACTGCCTTCCGGGCGGCGGGGCGGAGATATTCGCACCCCGCGTGCGGCGGCTGACCTGCCCGCGGAAGATCAGCGGCGAACGCTGGCTTGAGGTACACGCTACGGCTCACCGGCTCGGTATTAAAACGAATGCCACGATGCTCTACGGCCATGTAGAGACAGTCGAAGAAAGGGTTGAGCACCTCCTCAAATTGCGAGAACTGCAGGACGAAACGGGCGGTTTTATTACCTTTGTCCCGCTGGCTTTTCATCCGGCGAATACCGAAATGGAAAAGTGGGGATTAAAACAGACCACCGGTTACGACGACCTTAAAACCCTTGCCGTAGCAAGGCTTATGCTCGATAACTTTGAACACATAAAGGCTTACTGGATCATGATCGGCCCAAAGCTTGCACAGATCTCACTTTCCATGGGGGCGGACGACATCGACGGAACGATTGTCGAGGAAAAAATCACGCACAGCGCCGGTGCGGATACCGCGCAGGAATTTGCGCGTATGGAAATGGTTGAACTGATTAAAACGGCGGGTTATGCTCCGGTGGAACGCGATGCGCTTTACAATGTGGTCAGGGAGGGGTTCTGAATTTGAAACTCCGTTTAGGGCGGGTTGATTACCTTAATTGCCTTCCCGTTTATTATGCTTTTGCGAAAAAGCTGGTCTCCGCGGGTTGTCCCTTAAGGATCATTAAGGGTGTGCCCACGGCGCTGAACCAGATGTTTTTCGAGGGGAAACTCGATGTTACCCCTCTTTCATCGATTGAATACGCCAGACATTCCCGGGAATGTCTGATTCTCCCCAACATCTCAATAAGCGCTGACGGCCGTGTCGGCAGTATCCTGCTGTTCAGCCGTATCCCTGTTACCGAACTCGAGGGCTGCAGGATCGCGCTGACAAGCTCGTCCTCTACCTCGGCTGACCTGTTGCACATCTTGTTTGAGCACTATTATCATGTGAATGCCGCATTTTCGGTGCAGCAGCCGGACCTGGATACGATGCTGCGGGGAGCGGAAGCCGCCCTGCTGATCGGAGATGACGCCTTGATTGCGCACCATCGCGTATTGGACGAAGGGCTTCCCATAAGGGTCACTGATCTGGGAGAGGTCTGGAAAGATTTTACCGGGGAGAAGATGGTCTATGCCTTGTGGGTAGTGAGAAAGGAATTCGCAGACCGGTTTCCCGGCGAAACCAACGCACTGTCGGAAGCGATAACAGCGGCGAAGGTGGAGGGGATGGACCACCTTAGTGAGATCATCCGCAGCGCCCGCCGCCGGACGAGGCTGCCGGGGTCCGTGCTTGAAGAGTATTTTGATCTGATCCGGCATGATTTTGATACGGGCTATCAGCGGGCGCTCCTTCTTTACTATGATTACGCTTATAAGTCCGGGTTGATCGAGGACCGCGTTCAATCGCTGTCGATTTATCCGGAGAAGTTATACGGCGACTGAACACGAGTGTTTAAGATATGTACGAGAACCCTGGAGATATCATGAATCCTACGGGCGTAAGACGGGGGTGAGTCTCACGGAACCTGGCGGAGTTTTGCAGTCATGCCCGGGCGCAGATGCGATTCTGGACCGCGCGGCGGGAGGGGAGCGCCTTTCGGCGGCGGAAGCGGTCGAGATCTATAAAAAAGCGAGGCTTCTGGATGTCGGGCGGACCGCGGGTCTGATCCGGAACCGGCTGCACCCGGAAGGTATCGTCTCCTTCGTGGTTGACCGCAATATTAATTATACTAATGTATGTCAGTCCGCATGCCTCTTCTGCGCATTCTACCGCAGCGAGGGGGACGATGACGCTTACGTTCTGAGTAATAAGGAAATAATGGATAAGATCGAAGAATTAGTGGCCGCCGGCGGAACGCAGGTTTTGATTCAGGGAGGGCTTCACCCCCGCCTCGGCCTGGGCTATTTCGAAACCCTCTTCCGGGAAATCAGGCGGCGGTTCGGTGTGCACATTCATTCACTCTCACCGCCGGAGGTGGTTCACCTTGCCCGGCTCGAGGGGCTAACGGTGAGAGATGTTTTACGCCGGCTTAAAAAAGCCGGTCTTGATTCCCTGCCGGGCGGCGGGGCGGAGATCCTGGTAGACAGGGTCAGGCGGGTGATCAGCCCGCGGAAGATAAACGCGCAGGAATGGCTGGACGTAATGATCGCGGCGTTTGAAATCGGTTTGTTCGGGACTGCGACGATGATGTTCGGATCGGTTGACACGCCCGAGGAACGGGTGGAGCACATGCGGCGTATCCGTGAGGTTCAGGACAGGACCGGCGGATTCACCGCCTTTATCCCCTGGACGTACCAGCCGGGGAACAACGCGCTTGGAGGAAAACAGGCGCCGGTGGTGGATTATCTTCGCGTTCTCGCGGTTTCCCGCATTTTTCTCGATAACATAGTGAACATTCAGGCCTCGTGGGTGACACAGGGCGCAAAAGTCGGCCAGGTAGCGCTTGCCTTCGGAGCGAATGATTTCGGCGGGACGATGCTGGAAGAAAACGTGGTCCGGGCTGCGGGAGCCAGCCACCGCGTCCTGCGGGACGACATCCTCAGGGCGATCCGCGATGCCGGCTATACGCCGGTACAGCGCACAACCGACTATAAAATCATAGAAACGTTTTAATAAGAGCGGGAATCGCAAGAGGAATCCCGGATACGTAGACGGTTAACGATAAATAACCGATGGAGGTGAAAAAATGCCGCCCGATGATAAAAGCGGGACATTACGAAAACTTCCTGCGGTAGACGAGGTGATACGCTGGCCGGAGGTATTCCTGCTCCTGGAAGAACATCCCCGGGGCGTGGTCGTGGAAGCGGTCCGCGCGGTTATAAACCGTTTGCGCGAGGAGATCCTGAGTGATGAACCGGTAGAGACGGGGCGGGAGGTCATAGCCCGGCTGGTGGCGACGGCGGTGCGCCCAAACCTGAGACGTGTTATAAACGCCACCGGAGTAATCCTTCATACCAATCTCGGGCGGGCGGTGCTTTGCAAGAGGGCGCAAGAGGCTGTCGCGCAGGCCGCGTCCGGCTCTTCCAACCTTGAGTTTAATCTTGTTTCAGGAAAACGCGGGCAGCGGTACTTCCTGGTTGAAGAACTGTTGTGCCGCCTGACGGGGGCCGAGGCGGCGCTGGTCGTGAACAATAACGCCGCAGCGGTCCTTCTGGCGCTGAATACACTGGCCAAAGGGCGCGAGGTGATTGTATCCCGCGGGCAACTGGTGGAAATCGGCGGCTCTTTCCGGGTACCGGACGTGATGCACCAAAGCGGTGCCGTCCTGGTTGAGGTCGGGTGTACCAACAAAACTCATCGCCGGGATTACCGTGAGGCGATAAACGAGAAAACGGCCGCGCTGTTGAACGTTCATATGTCGAACTACCGGATAATCGGTTTTTCGCAAGAGGTACCGGTGGCGGAACTGGTCGCCGTAGGGCGCGAGCGCAACCTTCCTGTGATGTGCGATTTGGGCAGCGGCGTGCTGGTCGATTTGAGCCGCTGCGGGATTCCGTATGAGCCGATGGTCCAGGAGGTTGTGAGAGCGGGGGTGGACGTGGTCACCTTCAGTGGAGATAAGCTTCTCGGAGGCCCGCAGGCGGGAATCATCGTAGGAAGGCGGGAATACGTAGAGCTGATGAAGAAAAACCCGCTTACCAGGGCGGTTCGTGCAGACAAGCTAAGCCTTGCGGCGCTGGAGGCCACTCTGCGGGAATATCTTGACCCAGATGACGCATTGCGGGAAATACCGACCTTGCAGATGCTTTTAAGGCCCGTTGAAGAGCTGAAGGCGGCTGCGGATGAACTGGCTGCAGGTGTTTGTGAAGCTTTCGGGCGGAAGGCCAGCGTCTGGGTGGAGGAGGGGGTTTCCCAGGTCGGCGGCGGCGCGATGCCGACCGCCACGCCGATCACGGCACTGGTTTGCGTCGAGTTTTCCGGCCTGAGCGTCAATGAGCTGCAGCGGCGGCTAAGGCTGGCCGACCCGCCGGTCATTGCCAGGGCGGAAAAGGGTGCCCTGGTGTTCGACGTCCGAACCGTTTGTCCTCCGGAAATACCCGAAGTTGTAAAAGTTTTGCAAAGCGCGGTGCGAGGGTAGTTGTGCGGGGCTTGCTGAAATATGTACGAGGTGGTTAGGTGAAGTATGTTACCATCGGCACGGCGGGGCATGTGGACCATGGGAAGACGGCGCTTATCAAAGCCCTGACCGGTGTGGATACGGACCGGCTCAAAGAGGAGAAGGAACGGGGCATATCGATTGAACTTGGTTTTGCATACCTCGATCTCCCCGGCGGCGTGAGGGCCGGAATTGTTGATGTTCCGGGGCACGAACGTTTCATCAAAAACATGGTAGCCGGGGTGGGCGGTATCGATATAGTTCTCCTCGTGGTGGCGGCCGACGAAGGTGTAATGCCGCAGACCAGGGAGCACCTCGATATCATTAGAATCCTGGGCATAAACCGCGGTGTGGTAGCGCTGAGCAAGGTAGACCTGGTTGACGCGGAATGGCTTGAACTGGTGACCGAGGAGGTCCGCGATTATGTCAACGGTACAGCGCTGGCCGGGGCGCCGGTTATTCCGGTATCCGCCGTTACCGGCGAGGGGCTGAAGGAACTGATTGTTGCCATCAGCGCGCTTGTCCGGTCTACTCAGGAAAGAGTGTCCGACGGCCCGGTCAGGCTGCCGATTGACCGGGTGTTTACGATTTCGGGTTTCGGTACGGTGGTCACCGGAACACTGATTTCCGGCACGGTAAAGGAGGGCGACACCCTGGACGTGTTGCCCCAGAAAGCGGCGGCGCGAGCGCGTTCGATCCAGGTGCATAACACCAGGACTCAGACGGCGCGAGCCGGCCAACGCGTGGCTGTAAATCTGGCCGGGCTCGACAGACAGGCCGTAGTTCGGGGGAACGTTTTGGCCTCACCGGATGTTTTTACCCCTTCGGTTTTGGTGGACGCCCGTGTTTTCCTCCTGCCGAAAGTCAAGGCCGTTAAGAACCGTTCCCGCGTGCGTTTCCATATGGGAACGGCTGAAGTAACAGGACGAGTCGTACTGCTTGAACGGGACGAGCTTGCGCCGGGAGAGTCCTGTTACGCGCAGTTCATACTTGAGGAGCCGGTCGTGGCCGGACGACACGAACGCTTTGTTTTACGTTCGATCTCCCCGGTTACCACCATAGGGGGAGGAACCGTGCTGGAGCCTGCAGCGAAGCGAAAGAAGAGATTTCGCAAAGACGTGATCGAATACCTCGACACCTTGGAAACCGGCACTCCTGCCGAAAAGGTACTAACGTACCTCGGGACCGCCGGCACAACGGTGGAAACCGGGAGACTTGCGGAGGCGACCGGTCTTGAACAGGATGTTGTTGCGGCGGTTGCGGACGAGCTTGCGGGAGAAGGAAGCATAAAGTTAGTCACGGTCGACAGCCAGATTTATCTTTTCCACGCAGAGCGTTACTCGGATTTGGCGCGCCGGATACAGGAACTGATTCGAGCCTACCACAGGGAGTTCCCCCTGCGCGAGGGGTATGCCAAGGAAGAGCTTCGTTCGCGGGTATTTCCGGATGTCAATAACCGTGTTTTCCAGGCGCTGCTGCAGGTGATGGCGGATGACGGGATGATCGGGATTCTACCGCAGGCGGTCACGGCGGCGGATTTTACCGGCAAGCCGTCAGGAGCCGCGACAGCGGTTTTGAAGAGGATAGAAGAGGTTTACCGGGGTAAACTCCAGCCTCCAAACTGGGATGATGCGGCATCACAGGCCGGACTTATGCCGGAAGAGGCGGGAGAGTACGCCTCGTACCTCCTGCGTACGGGAACCTTGGTGAAGGTCTCCGAGGATCTGTTTTATCACAATGAAGCCCTGCGGGAGATCCAGGCGAAGCTCGTAACAGCGCTTCAATCAAAAGGCGAGATTTCACTTGGCGAGGTGCGGGATTTATTCAATACCTCGCGCAAGTACGCTTTGCCGATTTTAGAATACTTTGACCTCAAGAGAGTCACCAAACGATTGGGAGACAAGCGGGTTTTGCTTAAAAGGCAGGATGTCCGGTAATACCGGACTTTTGTTGTTATAGGGGGAAGGGCGATGCAAAATTGTACGGCAAAAGCGGGAGATGGGAGGTATGAGATCGAAGCGCAGGCCACGCTGACAAAAGACGGGCTTATTGTACAGGTGCTCGGCGGTGAAAAGCCCCATGTCGGCGCCGTTGTTCTCTCCCTCCCGAGGCCGTCGATGTCCGAACCGGGGAAGCTGCGCGCCACCTCGACGGTGGTACCGCTTTACGGCCATCGCGACGAAGAGGTGGCCCGTCCCGTTGCGGAGCGGTTGGCGGTATACTTTAACCAGCCGGTGGTGGTGGTTGCCGGCGTGCACATCGACGCGGCAAGGACCGAAGAGATTGAACTCCTTGTAAAAAACGTGGGCCGGGCGGTCGACGCGTTAATAAAACTCGTTAAGACAAAAATGACCGGAAAATAGTGAAGAATATAGAATATAGAATGCAGGAATGTAGAATGAGATGACCCATTAATCTTTTAATGACCGGGCTTTTCTTTTACATGCTACCGATTGTCACTCATCTAATCTTAACCTCCGATTTCCTACAGGTAATCGTTCGAAAGAAGACCAGCCGCAGCAGTATCGTGTTTTCCCTGCTTTGGGTTTATTGAAAGAATTCAGGGGTATAATACTACTGCTGTTTCTGTTGGAAACTTAATTTTTAAGGAGGAAAAAAATCGTGAATTACCAGCAACACTATGGCGTCGGTGTCGAACAGTACCAGGAGGTTCATCCCGCAAATATACCCGGTGGGGTAGTGGTTGATCCTACACCGATTACGGCCGGAGAAGAAATCACCGTTTTTTATAACGGGATACTGGCGCAGGACGGCGCCGATCAGATCTACCTTCGTGTCGGCTACGGTACCGGGGGGGATTGGCACAGGGTTCAGGACTTTAGGATGTCCCGGACCGGGTGGGGATGGATTAAGACTTTTGAAGTCCCTTACGACGAGGATCGCATGAATTTTTGTTTCCGCTGCAACGCGAACAGGTGGGACAATAACGGCGGTTTGAACTGGAGTTACGCCGTTCACGCGGGCAGGATGGTATAGCAAACTGAATCACGTTCGCCGGTTCAACCCCCCGGCGCTCAGCGAAGAAGACCGGCCGACTCGCAATAAACGGGTGCGTTTGGTAACTGTTCAGCCGTCACCTAACACATACCGAACGCGGCGAGAAGCAAGTAAAACGAGGAAGGCGCAGCCAATTGGGAGTGAGATGTGGGAAGTCGGAAGTGGGATTCTCGAAGGAATTGGCTTAAGCGGATTCCCACAAGCATCTCACCTCTCACCTCTCAAATGCCGGCAAGCCTGACGAAGTTATGCGCCGCTTATTGCCGCGCCCTCGGGAGCACCTGAATAGTTACCGCGTTTGTTCGGCTGAGTGCCGGGAATAACGGTGAACAACTGCGTCCGGTTCTCTTAAAACCTTCACTTTGGCAAGGATTTTGTATATTCAGATTACCTCAGAGTCATCCTGTTCATTTCATAAACGGCAAAGCGTTTAGATAAGCGCGGATTGAGCCCTTTATTTAAGGGAATAATACCGACAGCACGCGGCGGCTGCGATTCTTCACTGCGACAAAACAAGACATGAATAGTGTATCTGCGGGTGTGAATATGATTTTAAACGGCTGCACTTTCAGGTTGTATAACGAACCGGAAGGTTGCATCCAGTACGCGCCGCGGTTGAAACAGCGTCAATGAAAAGAATACCTGCCCCTTTGGAAGTCCCAAAGTCGGAAAAACTTATGAAGGAGTCACCCATGCCCAGCACTCAGAAGGTATTTGGTACTGATAGTACGATACCACGGCTTTGGTGCTTCGGTGTTATCCGTTAACGATTACAAATGTTGGAATAAGTGCTGGGCACGATGATGAGAATACAGACCCGTAAGCGTGTTGCTTAGCTGCATTAGTGTAATAAAAACGGAACGCCGTGAGAAGCAAGCAGAGCAAGGAAGATTGGCAAGGAAGGGCCGGACAATTGGGAAGTGGGAAGTGAGAAGTTGGAAGTGAGATTCTCAAAGGAATTCGCCCATATAAGCGAATTCCCACAAGCATCTAACCTCTAACCTCTAACCTCTAACCTCTCACCTCCCACCTCGCAATTGGCAGCTATGGGAAGCTTATCGCGGCGCCAAGCAAAAGAAGTACTATTTTAAGAGGAGGATGCTTGATGCGGGTTGCGATGCTCTCCTGGGAGTATCCGCCGAATAACGTGGGGGGCTTGGCTCGGCATGTGTATGATTTGTCCAATGCGCTGGTCAGGCAGGGGACGGAAGTCCTGGTTTTTACATGCGGAACCGCGGGCGCGCCGGAGGTCGAAGACATTAACGGGGTCCGGGTGTACCGGGTCCATCCTTATACTACCGGGACTCCCGACTTTACAACCTGGGTGATGCAGTTTAATGTCGCACTGCTCGAGCGTGCCTTTCCTACGATTGAGCGGGTACGCGATGTGAATGTGATCCACGCTCACGATTGGCTGGTAGCCTGGGCGGCCAGAGCGCTGAAGCATGCGCACCGCCTTCCTTTAGTAGCCACCGTTCACTCCACCGAATTCGGGCGCAATAATGGGCTTCATAATCAAACGCAAAGGTTTATCAGCGGTGTGGAGTGGTGGCTTGCGTACGAGGCGTGGCGGATTATTGTCTGCAGCCGGTATATGGAAGGTGAGTTGAAATACGTCTTCCAGGTGCCGTCTGATAAATTAATCACCATCCAGAACGGCGTTGAACCAGATAACTTTACGATGAACGATAACCGGGTGACCCGCGAATGGTATGCGGCGACCGACGAGCAGATCGTCTTTTACATAGGACGTCTGGTTCGTGAAAAAGGGGTACAGGTGCTGCTTGCGGCTGCTCCCGAAATACTGGCGCGACACCCCAGGACGAAATTTGTGATTGCCGGCAAGGGGCCGTATGAGAGCGAGCTGCGGCATTATGCGGACCGTCTGGGCATCGCGCACCGGGTGTATTTTACCGGATATGTGGACGATTCAACGCGAAACGCGCTTTACAGCTGGGCGGCTGTGGCGGTGTTTCCGAGTCTTTATGAACCCTTCGGGCTGGTGGCGTTGGAGGCGATGGCGGCAAAAACCCCCGTTGTAGTGGCCGATACGGGTGGTTTAAGCGAGATCGTGCACGACGGTATTGAAGGGCTTAAGTGCCCTCCGGATAATGCGGCGGCACTCGCCGAGAGGGTTTCCCGACTCCTGAACGACCCCGGACTGGCGGGCGCGTTGCGTGAAAGGGCTTACCGCAAGGTATTGAAGGAATGCAACTGGGACGATGTCGCCCGACAGACAAGGATGGTTTACGACGAGGTCTGGCAGAACCGCCGGAGGGTCCGGTGGCCTGAACTTACTGAAGTACGGCCGCGTTTAAGCGGCAAGGTGTACCAACTGCTGGGGCGCGCGTAGCAGGTAAATGATGAATGATGAATGATGAATGATGAAAATGTAGGCCCCGTAAGCTTCAAGCTTCGAGGCGATATTGAAACATATACGGCGCGCGGGGAGAAGCAAGTAGAGCGCGAAAGCGTCGCTGGGACGGGCCGGAACGTACTGAGGGGGTACGAGAGGACCCGGCCCTGCTAGACTGACAAAGCTATACGCAGCTTATCGTCGCGCCCTTCAAAAGAACACTTATTTACCAAGGGAGGGATACATTGAAAGCGATTATAATGGCCGGAGGAGAGGGGTCGCGACTGCGGCCGTTGACCTGTAACCGGCCAAAACCGATGGTGCCGGTGGCCAACCGGCCTATGATGGAGTACTGTGTCGACCTGTTAAAGGGAAACGGGATCAGGGAGATCGGGTGCACACTACGCTACCTTCCGGATGTGATTATGCAGCATTTTGGTGATGGAAGCGGGTTTGGTGTTCACATTTCCTATTTTGTCGAAGAGAATCCCCTCGGCACGGCGGGCAGCGTAAGAAACGCCGCCGCCTTCCTCGACCGGACATTTGTGGTGGTAAGCGGTGACGCCCTGACTGACGCCAACCTTTCCATGGCCATAGACTTTCACCGGAAACGGGGCGCCATTGCCACCATAGTTCTTGCCAGAGCGAGTTGTCCCCTAGAATACGGTGTGGTTATCACCGGCGAGGGCGGGCGCATCCGGTGTTTTCTTGAGAAACCGGGGTGGGGGGAGGTTTTCAGCGACACCGTGAATACCGGGATTTACATCCTGGAACCGGAAATATTCAACTATTTCCCAAACGGAAAAAGTTTCGATTTCAGTAAGGACCTCTTTCCGCTGTTGATGAGAGATAAAAGACCGTTGTACGGCTATGTAATGGACGGTTACTGGTGTGATATCGGCGGACTGGACGCCTACCTGAAGGCGCACCGGGACCTGTTGTCCGGGATGGTCGGAGCCGGCCTTCCGGGACGGGAGGTTTCACCCGGTGTATGGATGGAAGACGGGGTGGCGGTTGATACGGAGGCCCGGCTTAAGGGACCGCTGGTAATCGGGAAAAACACGGAAGTCAAAGCGGGCGCGTGCGTAGGAGCGTTTACGGTGCTTGGAAGGGGATGTACCGTTCAGCCGGGTGCCAGCATAAAACGAAGTGTGGCGTGGGACCACTGTTTCCTCGGGCGGGGGGCGGCCTTAAGAGGCGCCATTCTGGCTAACAAGGTTCAGATACAGGCTGATGCGGGGGTCTACGAGGGCGCGGTCGTGGGGGATCATTCAATTGTTAGAGAACGGGGGATGCTGAAACCGGGGGTAAAACTCTGGCCGCACAAGCTGGTGGAAACAGGCGCCACGGTTCACGAAAGCCTGGTGTGGGGTAACGGCACTCCCCAGCACCTTTTCGGAAACGAGGGAATCATCGGACTGGCCAACCTGGAGATTACGCCGGAGCTTGCCGTTCGTCTGGGAGGTTGTTTCGGGGCCGTTTCCGGAAAAAGGGCGACGGTAGGGGTTTCTAGCGACGTTTATCCGGTTTCCAGGATGGTGAAATCCGCCCTGATCGCCGGCTTGCAATCAGTCGGGATAAAGGTCAAGGACTTTGGGGAAGGAACCACCCCGGTACACCGCTTTGCGACCAGGGCTCTAGGGTGCAGCGGCGGTGTGCACGTGCTTCTTTCAATACAGGACCCGGAAAGGTTGAGAATGGTTTTCACCGACGCTGAAGGCGGGAGCATCTCCAGGGGTATAGAAAGAAACATAGAACAGGTGTACTACCGGGAGGATTTCGCACGCGAGACCGCCTCCGCAATATATACACCGGAGTTCGTCCCGGGTGTGTCGGGGGCCTACATAGACCATTTGTGCGGTTACGGTGCCGAAGGTTTGAAAAACGCGGGGCTGAAACTAGTTCTGCTGTACGAGGAAGCGAATCTCGGGCGGCTTCTGGGGCCGATAGCGCAGAGGCTTGGATTCGTGCTGTACAGCTTTGAAAAAGAAGTGTCCGGGAGTAACCCGAAACCCTGGCAAGAATACCAGAAAATGCTTCCAGGCGTCTGTCAGGCTGTGGTCGAAAACGGGGCGGACGGCGGGGCGGTGCTTGACGCGAATGCCGACCACATCGTTTTGATCGATGAGCGGGGCCGTATAATCCAGGATGACCTTTTTACGGCAATCCTTGCGCTGGTAGCCTTGAAAAAACGCGGCGGCCCCGTGGTTGTGCCGGTCACCGCGCCGCAGGTGATCGATATCCTGGCGGCGCGTTACAGCGCAGAGGTTATCCGGACGAAATCCGCGCGCCAGGATCTCTGGAAGAGGGCTTCATCGGCCGAAGCGCACGAGATACTGCTACAATTTGACGCTCTTGCCGCGCTTGTTCGTATCTTTTCTTTCGTGTACGAGCAGGGAATCGGTCTGGGTGATCTGGTGGATGAAGTCCCGGCGTTTTTCCTTACGCGCCGGGAGGTGCCGGTATCCTGGGAGGCAAAGGGAACGGTAATCCGGAGGCTGATCGAAGAAAAACCGGCGCAGCAGCTTGAACTACTCGACGGGGTTAAGGTTTATCACCCTGACGGATGGGCGCTTATTCTCCCCGATCCTGAAGAGCCGGTTTGCCGGGTGTTCAGCGAAGGGGCATCAATGGAAATTGCGGAGTCGCTGACGGAGTTTTATGCGCAGAAGATAAAGGAAATGGCCGAAGAGTAACCGCGTCGGCGGCAACCTGGCTGGTATAAGTGCGGAGTACGTATGTACTTCGCCATTTTATTTTTCACCGTCAGCTTATCGCCGCGTCCGAAGGAGGAACGCCTGAATAGGCGCATTCACATAAAAGGCAGGACAATTCGGGTCCGGAGATGAAGTACTGTCTTATTCCTACCGATAAGCCTATAAGGAGGGGTTTTTTTATGTTCATCGGTCATATCGATGAAAGGGAAAAGAAAGCAATCGCCGCGCCCGGCGCGCAAAACGTGATTAAGCAAACGGTAATCGGACCCGGAGACGGCTGGCAGGGCTGGGTAATGCGACGCTTTACCATAAGGGATAAGGGATGTACGCCGCGTCACAGCCACCCGTGGCCGCATATTATGTATGTGCTTCAGGGGAAGGGAACGTGTTTTTTTGAAGGCCGGGAATATCCCCTGAAGACGGGTTCTATCGCTTACGTCCCATCGAACGCGGAACACCAGTTTACAAGCGTGTCGGACACCGAATTTGTCTTCCTCTGTATCGTGCCGGAAGAAGGCGATGTTTGAGGAGTAAACCAGTTAATAACCTTGTATTGTAACCGGAATAGGATGCATGTCCCGTACACTGTCGGAAGCGGAAAAGAGGATAGGGGGAGTGCTGTTTGGCGCAGGTTGCTAAGATCAACGGAAGACGTTATTCCGGGAAAAGGTCGCAGCAAAGAGACTTGGGGCGTTATGCCGGATTCATCGGTGAAGAAAAGATCGTGGAAATTGTCAAACTTGGAGAAGAACTGAAAGGAATCAAGCTTCAGCAGGTGAATTCGGCTCGTGTCGGAGGCGGGGTGGCCGAGATGCTCAAATCTGTTATCCCTATCGAGCAGGAACTCGGACTCGATGTAAGTTGGGAGGTCATCGGGGGCGACAACGCCTTTTTTGCTTTTACAAAGACGCTGCACAACTTTTTACAGGGACGGCCCGGGGCGGTCGACATTCTCGGAACCAAGATCTACTGGGACAATAATAGGCAAAACTATAATCTAATTAACGAGAATGCGGACGTTGTAATCATCCACGACCCTCAACCCGCAGGCCTTATAGCTTATGTTCCCGAAAAGGTGCGGGAAAGACAGAAGTGGTTGTGGCGGTGTCATATACAGCTGGATACGGAACTGCTGATGATGATGGATTATCTCAGGCCGCTTATTGAGCTTTATGATGGAAACATATATTCCGCGAGCAGGTTCATTCCACGTTGGCGCGTCAACCCTTATGTGATACTACCGTACATCGACCCGTTTTCCGAAAAAAACCGGGATATGACTGCAAGCGAAATAAATGAAGTTCTAGAAGAGCACGGGGTGGAAGATCCCGTAGAAAAGCCCCTGATCACAATAGTTTCCCGTTTTGACCCTTTCAAGGGGCATAGTGTGGTTCTGGATGCATTTACAGAGGTTCATAAAGAAATATGCTGCCAGTTGCTTCTGGTGGGGGGAACCGCCAGCGACGACCCGGAAAATCAAATCATTTTTGAAGAATTGCAGAAAAAGACGAGGGGTTTACCGGACGTTCATCTACTTAATCTTCCCCCGGACTGTCACCGCGAAATTAATGCCTTTCAGCGGGCGTCAAGTGTCATTTTACAGCCTTCGCTGAAGGAAGGATTCGGTCTGACGGTAACGGAAGGTATGTGGAAAGGAAAACCGGTCATTGGTGGCAATGTGGGTGGTATTCCCGCGCAGATTGCGGACGGTTATAACGGTTTCTTGATAACGCCCGGGAATAAAGGTGTTTGCGAACTGATTGAGCGTATAATGTATCTTTTGAAGAATCCCGCTATGGCGCAGACTATCGGAAGCAGGGCGCGTGAAAGCGTGCGCGAAAGGTTCTTGATAACCCGGGGTATATGGGACGAATTAACGATGATTAAGGGCATCGTTGAGAACCGAAGGCAATGTTAATCCTTCAAGCATCCAATCCTTCGAGAAGCGCAACCGGAAAACTGCAGAACAGGTCGGCGAGTAGAAGCACCTTGTCATCTGCCGGGTTCGCGCCGGTTATGCCTGGGGACACAACGCTGAGTTCCTCACCTGTAAGGACGTTCTGCCAGCGCAGAGGCGCTCCTTCCGGAAGAACAAGCGCGCTTTGCCCCCATACGGATTCATTAAGGGGAGGAGTCAGATCAGCCGGTGTTCCCTCGGCCTCCAATAAGCGGGCTGCTTTCTGCAGTCGGGCCAGTAACCTGGGGACCGCTGTCAAAGACCAACCGTCGCCGAGACGGCGGCAAAAGGCACAAACGTGTTCGTTTAAAGGTCCGGCTGCTTTCACGGGGATGTACTCGCCGGAGGAGAATAAATCCTGGTGATTTTTACGAAAATACAAGGCCTTGGAGGTAAGGTAAAGCTTGATCTTACCGTCCTTCCAGGTGGACAGGAGTCTTCCGGTGAAATCAGGGGGGGTTGCGGCTTCCTGCTCCTTCAGTTCCGCCAGAAACGCCGTACGTTTCTTGAAATCCACGGGACGCCGGTTGTCGGGGTCTACGAGGCTGAAGTCCCAAAGTTCCGTTCCCTGGTAAAAATCCGGTATTCCCGGTGAGGTAACCTTAAGCAGCACCTGGGACAACGAGTTCAAGGCGCCGTAATAGGCGGTAACGGTCTGCAGCCGCATAAAATCGGGCAGGAACCGGTTGTCGGCGGAGGGTTCGATGATTGCATCTAAAAATGAGGCAAGGGCCGTTTCGTACTCTACATCCGGGTTCAGCCAGTTTGTATATATCTTGGCCTCTCTGGACGACTTCACCAGATAGCTCTGAATTCGTTCCTTAAAGGCCTGGATTTCCTCTTCATCGATCGGCCATGCGCCGATCAGCGTCTGGTAAATCAATAGTTCTGTATTTCCGTCAGGCACCGTGATGCCGTTTACCACCGACTTCAAATTCCAGGAACGCCATCTGTCCAAGAAAACTTCCCAGATGCCGGGAACCTCCGACAGCACGTTGATCCTTGCCTGAACGTCCTCACTTCGTTTGGCGTCGTGAGTCGACGTTGTGTTCATGGAATGAGGCCACCGGTCATTCCTCGAACGGTTGAAGCGGTGGAATTCCGGGACGGAAAGCCCTACGGTTTCAGGGTCGCCTCCAACCGTATTCAGCGAGATTAAACGGTTGTATACGTAAAGCGCCGTGTCTTCAAAGCCCTTGGCCATGATCGGTCCGGTGAACTGCTGCCAGCGCATCACAAACTGCAGCCAGTCTTTTTTTTGCCGCGCCGGTAGGTCCGCCGGAAAATCCAGCAGCAGCACCCTTCGCAGGAATTCGCATGCCGGGGTGTGCGCGGGCTGACGCGCGAGGGCTTCCTGGATCGCACCGTTGATATACGCCTGGTCGCGCGGTGAAACATTGAAGTCGCGGATATAGGTCCGGTAAACGGGAAGGCATGCCGTGACTTTGACAAGCGCCTCCTCGATATCGGAAAGGGTAAGGTCGCGTCCGTAGCGGTCGGCTTCCGCAAGTCTGCCCAGTTGTCGCGACAGCGTATATACGTCCCCGGCAAACAGTTGGAACATTACCCGGCGCTTCTGAACGTAGACTACGTCGGGAAATTCCGTTTCATAACTGCTCAAACGGGCGTATATTTCATCGAGTTTATCCGCCCCGCGCCGGTCGATAAAAACACCGTTTACCGCATTTTGAAAGATATAACCGGTGGTGCCGTCAACCGGCCAGTCCGAAGGAAGGTCCTCGTCGGCGCCTAAAATCTTCTCGACCAGCACAAAGAAACCGGGGTGCGGGTCGTTCCCGCAAAGGCGGTTCTGAAGCCGGTCAAGGTAACCGACGGGGTCGTGCAGGCCGTCGATATGGTCTATACGCAGCCCCGTAACCTGTCCTGACCGGGCCGTTTCAATAACCTTCGCATGGGTGGCCTCAAAAACATCTTCTTCCTCAATCCTTATAGATGCCAAACCGCTCACGTCGAAAAAACGGCGGTAGTTAATCTCGCGGTTTGCTACCTTCCAGAAGGCAAGGCGGTAATTCTGTCCGGCCAATATTTGGTCCAGGTTGTCGAAGCTGCGCGGATCCCCCTTCATCCCGTTAAGAATCTTCAGGTTTTCGTCAATAAAGCTCTTAATAACGCCGGAAGTGTTGTATAAACGCCAGAGCCTTCTAGTGCTTTCGCGGAACGCTTCATCAAGGCCGCTTTCCGTGGCGCGCTCCGGGAATCGTTTGAAATCATCGCGCAATTGAACCAATTGCACGAAAGCGGGCTCATCCTCCTGCAGGGTTGTCTCGCGTTCATCCAAACGGTGTCCCAGGATGCGGGCGTGTGCTTTCGGATTGAGCGGCAGGGATTCCTGGTGATACGCCACCCAGAAGCCGTCTTGAAACAGGATCAGGGAAAGCTCCTGATTTTCCAGGACTGCATGGTAAGGCGCGCCGAGGATGGGAAGCAGCACCTTTCCTGCAAGGCCGGGCCTCGGCGGATACCAGTTGATATCGAAGTAGGTCGCGTACGGTGAATCCAGTCCGTACCGGAGCACATCGCACCACCATGGGTTCTGACTATCGGCAGCCATATGGTTCGGTACGATATCAAGCAACAGTCCCATGGCCTTTTGCCGGAGCGTTACGGCCAGTGCGGCAAAGCCTTCTTCGCCTCCTAATTCCCGGTTGAAACGGGTGGGATCGGTCACGTCATAGCCGTGACCGCTTCCTCGACGGGCCTGAAAGAGAGGGGAAGTGTAAATGTCGGTAATGCCTAAAGATTCGAGGTACGGCACCAGCGTACGGGCGTCCGAGAAGCCGAACCGCTGGTTGAACTGGAGGCGGTAAGTGGCAATGGGTATACGGCAGCACATTGTCTCAGAGGACGGTTGTTGCAGAACCGCGCCCTGCAATTGTGGTTTCTTGAGAAGGTATGGGTTTTCGCTGTCCGTTACGGTACTATGTCCCACTTTCTCAGGCCGTTCCTTTCATCCGAAGCTTTTCTCCTAAAGAAGTAAAACGGCTGAGCCAGTGCCGGGCACCCTTCTCTCCATGCTCGGAGTTCTGCTGCATGTCCGGATAGAGCGTATGCAGCAGACCGTGAAAGCTGTTTTGGAGCTTCCAGAGGTTTACCTCAAAAGGAAGTGTGCGTACCATTTCAATCACGGCATCCAGTCGCCCGATTATTTCGGTATCGTAAGGATTCTCGCTCAGCTTTCCCGCGAGTCGTCCCAGGCTGTCTTCAAGGGCAAAAGCAATACGCGCTTCATCGAGTTTAATCTCCCACAACTTGGCCTCGTTCAGCAGGGAATATATCTTTTCCAAGTCGGGCATTTCGTCTTTAAACGCCCGGCGCAGTCCCGAAGAAACCACGAACGCGGCTGCCGTATGAAAAGCCTTGGGCTGCGGGATGTTAAGTTCCTTCAAAACGTGCATTAGTTCAACCTGTCTGTCGAAAATCCTCCGGTAATCCGCTTCGGCTTCTTCGAGCGTGGAGTCAAGAATCTTATTGATTATCGCACGTTGCTCGTCACGGAAAAGCTGTCCCAGCGAGTAGGTCATGCCTTTGAAGTGCTGGTCCAAAAGCCGGAGCACTTCCGGGATTTCGGAACGGTTAAAGGCGGCATTTACGTCTACGAGCATCCGCCGGTAGTCTTCTTCCCCCCGATACATCCGGACACCGCCTTTGATGTTGTGTGCCCCGGAGTAAAGCACCCCATAGCTCAGGGACGTTGATTCCCGCGTAATAACGGAACTAATCTCCACCTGTCCGATGGTCGCTTTCGTTCCGTCCTGCGAAAGGTCGTGACGGTCCTTTTGTTCGACGTTATAGCAGTATATCTGCGATTTCGCGCCGTAATCCTTAAAGAGGGAACTGATTGCGTAGTGGGCGCCCACCTTAGGCAGGTCCAGCATCGCCGGCTTGACAAACTTCTGATAAATATTTTCGCCGTCCCGGTATTCTTCAATGTTGCTTTTAGCCTTGGATAGCAGCTCAAGAAATTCCGGCTCGTATGACTTATCGAACAATTCCTGCGCCAGTTGAATCGCGCGGCCGGCGTATTGGATGACCTGAACCGTTTCGATCCCCGACAGCTCATCAAAAAACCAGCCGCAGCTCGTGAACATCAGCATCGCATGTCGCTGCATCTCGAGCAGTTTAAGGACATTGACCTCTTCCGCAGGGTTGAGGGGGTGCACGGCGTGTTTTCCCAGAAACCGGTCCACGTTTTCGGTGGAACGGTCAAGGATAACCGAAATGTAATCGTTCCGCGCCACCCAGGGATCGCGGATGTACCGGCGGGCAAGTTCCTCGTACTTTGGGCGCAGCGCATTTCTGAGCCAGTTCATGGCGTTTCGCAGGGGTGTACGCCAAGCCTGGTTCCAGCCCGGATGTCCCCCGGCATTGCAGCCGCAGTCATTGCGCCAGCGCTCAATGCCGTGAAGGCAGCTCCAGGAGGAGTTTTCGATTATTTCAACCTCGTGGGTGGGCGGATGTAGTTCAAGGAACTCCGCATAATTGGTGAGGACAGCGGACTTGTTGGCTCGAATAAAATTAAGCGCGTACGCCAGCGCCATGTCACCATGAAAATGATGATGGCCGTAAGTCTCACCGTCGGTGGCTATGTGCATAAGCTGGGGCCTGGTCCGTGTATCGCTGAAGCCGCCGAGCAAGCGGTTCGCGAAGCGTTCGCCGTTGGCCAGAAGCTTCTCGAAGGCCACCGCGCGGGAGACGGGACCATCGTAAAAAAATATATTTATCTTTCTTCCGGACGGGAGATTAAGCAGGTAGCACATCGAAGGGTCGATCCCCTTGTCGCCCGCCTGTTCCCAGGCGGACGAGCCGATTGCACGGTACTTCCGGGCCTGGTGCTGGGCGAGGATTACAAATGAAATACCTTGTTCAGCAGCGATGTCCAGCGTTTCCAGGTCGACCGCCGTTTCCGGCAGCCATATGGCTTCCGGCTTCCGGCCGAAGCGGTGCTCAAAATCCCGAATCCCCCAGAACACCTGAGTATATTTATCCTCTTTGCAGGCCAGAGGCATGATCATATGGTTATAGGTCTGGGCGAGCGCCGAACCATGCCCGGAAAAGTTCTGACGGCTTTCCCGGTCCGATTCGATTATCGCCCGGTAGACCTCCGGTTTGTTCTGCTCCATCCAGTCTAGAACAGTCGGACCGAAATTAAAGCTCATGTTGGCGTAGTTGTTAAGGATTTTAACGATCCAATCGCCGTCAAGGATGCGCGCCGCCGTATTCGGGGCGTAACACTCCGCGGTGATTCGTTCGTCCCAGTCGTGGTAAGGGTATGCGGAATCCTGGAGTTCGATGTCTTCCAGCCACGGGTTTTCCCGCGGCGGCTGGTAAAAATGGCCGTGGATGCACAGATAGCGGTCCACTGTAATTAGTCCTCCTTCACTCGCTCAAACACAGCGAACATCTTTGGGCCGAGAGTTATTCCGGCGTCTTCGGATGATTCGATTAATGATGGGACAGTCTCGCCTTCACCGAGCCAACGCTCTTCCGAAGAGTCGAGAAGTTTGCGCCATTTTCCAGGTACGGTAGGAAGCGTAACGGTTTCAGCCGCGCTGCTGAATGAGAATACAGCAAAAGCCGCACTGTCTGCGTAATGGCGCTGAATAGCTAAAACCTTTTTGTTTTCCAGGATAAACACATCTATATTTCCCATGTCGGGGGCAGAAAGGGCCGGCAGTTGCCGGTAGAACGCGATCAGCAGCCGGTATAGTTCAAGGAGAACCTTATGCCGTCCGTGCAATCTTAATTCAAAGTTCAGGCAGGAATTGCGGAAGGTCGATTCGTCCTGTGGGTCGGGCACCTCGCCTGCCCAGTTGAATGAGGCGAATTCTTCCCGCCGTCCCTTTCGGACCGCCTTAATGAGCGCCGGGTCGGAATGGCTTGTAAAGTATTGAAAGGGTGCGGTTTCGCCGTATTCCTCACCCATAAATACTAAGGGGAGAAAGGGGGAGAGAAACACCATCCCGGCGGCAAGCTTGAGGTCTGAAAAGGAAACCAGAGCGCTTAACCTTTCGCCGCGGGAGCGGTTCCCGACCTGGTCATGGTTTTGAGCAAAAACCACCAACTGGTCCGGGGTAAACATGCGGGGCGGGTTTCCGTGCTTCCGGCGGCGGTACATGGAATAACGTCCGGAATACACATACCCGTCACGCAGGGCGGTGCCAAGAAGGCGGAGCGGCCCGAAGTCCTGGTAGTACCCTGTTCTCTCGCCCGTGAGCAGGGCGTGAAGGGCGTGGTGGAAGTCGTCGCTCCACATGGCGTCAAGCCCGTAGCCTCCCACCACGCGGGGCTGGATCATCCGGGCGTTGTTCAGGTCGCTCTCAGCGATAACATATACCCGCCGGGCAAGCCTTTCCGCCAGGCGGTGCACCGCTTCGGCCAACTCTTCAATGAAGGTGGTCGCCGATGTGTCGATAATGGCATGAACGGCATCAAGTCTGAGGCCGTCTATTCGAAACTCGCTGACCCAGTACAGCGCGTTTTCGATAAAGAACCGCCGGACATTATCGCTGTCCGGCCCGTCGAAGTTGAGTGCGAGACCCCAGGGGGTCCGGTAGCGGTCGGTGAAATAAGGTCCGAAATCCGAAAGATAACTGCCTTCCGGTCCCAGGTGGTTGTATACCACGTCGAGGATGACGGCAAGCCCGTTGTTGTGGCAGGCATCCACCAGACGTTTCAGACCCTCGGGCCCGCCGTATGAGTTTTGCACCGCGTAAGGGAAGACACCGTCGTACCCCCAGTTGCGTTCTCCCGGAAACTGGGCGACCGGCATCAATTCCACGGCGGTGATTCCTAAATCCTTCAGGTAGCCCAGACGGGAAACGATGTCCTCGAAAGTGCCATGAGGCGTATAAGTTCCCACGTGAAGTTCATAAATCACGAGCTCCTTGCGGGACGGGGTGACCCAGCGGTCATGCGACCAGGTAAAGGCGGCGGGATCCACCACCCTAGACGGGCCGTGGACACCGCGAGGCTGCGACCTTGAGGCGGGATCCGCCCGTTTCTTCTCCCCGTCCAAAATGTAAAAGTAAAGACTGTCCGGTTCCACCTCTGTCGCCAGACCGTAATGATAACCCGCGCTTGTTCGCTTGAGCGTTATCAAACGTTCCTGAGGCGTGGTAATCCTGACAGAAACCCGTTCCGCGAAAGGAGCCCAAACGCGGAAACGGCAGCGCTTGTTTCCGATATAAACGGCGCCGAGGAGACCGCTGTCGGGTTCTGGTTCAATTTGGCGGGACGTGGTTGCGAGACCGCCTTCAGGTTTCGTTTCAAAAGGCATTTAAATCCCTCGGCAATCGAATTTATTCGCAAAGAGAAAACTGCATCCGGGATTATTTTTCGGCGCGCGGCTTTCGGTTATGCGGGATGATAAGAGGTTCCGTTGGTGAAAACACTGAGGACTGATGTTTACAATAAAATAAAGCCTTCCGACTTATTCCGCCGGAAGGCTTATCGAAGTTCAACGACTAATCAGACAACTGGGACCTACTGCCCCGGCACATCAGGCATCTTGGGCATCGTGTTCATCATATCGTTCATGTCGGTCACTTTTACTCCCGCGGGAAGATCGAAGGTTCCGGAAGGTAACGACCCGATTTCAAGATTCTTATACTCCATCGTCATCTTCGTGCCGTCTGACAAGGTGGTTTCCACGCGGACCGGGATGCCGCAGTCTTCCCGCACCCACATCTTAACCTGTTCCTTGGTCGTCTGGTTTTCTACCAGATACACCCTGCACCTGGCCCCGTCGTAAACCTCAGTTTTAGTATATTTAACGACGTTCGGATCGACGGTATCGGTATACTCCGTCGGAGTCTTGACCTCCTGGGACTGTTCCGGTGAGGTAAACTTCATCGCCGTGTTTTGGTCTGGATAGTATGTATACATAGTGTTTGTATCGCCGTTGATGATCGTGACCACTTTTTGTCCGCTAACGGTGCTCTCGGATTTCATACTCTTTCCCTCGATCCAAATCTTCCCGGACATCGTTTCTTGCGGCATAGTGTAGATGTAGTCGTAGGACATGCCCTTAATCTGTTTTCCCTTTGAAAATAGGTCTGCGGCGGATATTTCTTCATTAGAGCTGCTTGAGCCTCCCGCCGTGCCTGCTGTCGGTTTTTCGGTTTCGCTCTTACTACCGCCGCCGCAACCTGCAAGGCTTAAGAGAGCAAGGACCAAAACCGCCGCCAGCCAAAAAGCTAAAAACCTTTTCATATCAAACCTCCCCTTAAGGTATTTAATTAATTTTAAAACAAAAACAGGAAACAGGCAAGGCTGTCCGATTCCCGACCGGCAATGCTTTAAAAGTAGTGTTTCAGCCGGCGGCTTTGCGGATTTGGCGGCGCAGTAAACAGTATTATGACGAAAAAAGCAAACAAAGAGTTGATGTGTGTGTTTATATATAACAACATATCAGAAAACGGATAAACAAACGATACCGAGACTTGACTATTTTGTCGTAATTTATTACCTTATGTCCATTGGGCGTACTATGCAATGATTATTACTCCTGATCAAAAGCATAGGAGCCTTTATAAAGCGCTAACCGGTTGTTTAATAAATTTTATTTAACAAAAGTCCGATAACAAGTTTATAAAGCAAGTCAGTGCCGGGTCGCCGAGTGGGAGGCCGGTGCTGGCCTGAAAGCGGAGAATAGCGATGTCTGACGCGGCACGGATAAAACCGGGAACAATCATCGACGGCAGGTACAAGTTGGTCGGCCTACTTGGAGAAGGCGGAATGAGTGTTGTTTTTGCCGCCGAGGATCTTATAGACAACCGGCGGGTTGCGGTGAAACTTCTGAAACGCGAGGTAACATCCAGGCATGTTGAAGACATAATCAGGTTCAAGAAAGAAATAGAGCTGGCGTGTGGGTTTGAGCATCAGAACATTGTAAGGTCATACGCTGCCGGTGAATACGAGGACCGGCCGTATATCGTTATGGAACTGCTTGAGGGGGATACACTGTCGAAATACCTCGGCAACAATGTGAACCTTAAGTTGGCGGATGTTGTCGATATTATAAGGCAAATAGCGGACGCGCTGAGTTACGTGCATTCAAAGGGAGTAATCCACAGGGACATTAAACCCGGAAACATAATAGTGCTTCAGACAACCGGCCGGTATTCAGCAAAGATTCTTGATTTTGGGGTTTCACTGGCGATCGAACTAGGTGAAATAAAGCGGGAGCGGGAGGTTGTCGGAACATTCGGGTATATGTCTCCCGAGGCGACAGGGATGATGAACCGGAGGGTAGACGAAAGAAGCGACCTGTATTCCCTGGGGGTGATATTTTACCGGTTGCTGACCGGCGTGCTGCCGTTTACGGCTACAGAAATACGCAAGATGTTGCACCAGCAGGTGGCGGTGGTTCCGGTGCCGCCGGGGAAGAAGAACCCTGAAATACCCGGGGTACTCGAAGAAATAATAATGAAACTGCTGGCCAAGGAACCGGAGTTAAGGTACCAGGATGCTCGAGGATTGTTGTATGATTTGGAGCGCTGGCTTAAAGGAGAAAGCGACTACATTATCGGTGAAAAAGACCATAAGGTTAAACTAACGTACCAGACAAGACTGATAGGAAGGGAACAAGAAATTGAAAAGCTTATGGAACTCAACCGTAAGGCCGCGGAATCAAAAGGGTGTATGTGTTTCATTAAGGGTGAGGAGGGAGTAGGCAAGAGCAGGTTGGTCGAAGAGATGAGGGTTCACGTTTATGAACAGGGAGGGCTTTTCCTGTGCGGCCGGTGTTTGGATCAGGGCGGGAAGGTTCCCTACAGGCCGTTCCGCGACTCTATCAACGATTACATCATAAGGCTGGAGAACACCACAGAGAATGAGCGCTCGAAAGAAATAGGCAGGATACAGGAAGTACTGGGAGACCTCGGAGAAATCATTGTCAAAATGAACCCGCGGTTCGGAAAACTTCTCAGGGAAACCCCGGCCTTGGTACCACTCGACCCTGAGCGTGAAAACAAGCGGTTTCTGATGGTTGCAGCAAAGTTTTTCTGCAATCTGGCGGGAAGAGAAGGTCCATGCGTGCTGTTCTTAGACGATCTGCACTGGGCGGATGAAGGCAGCTTGAACCTGCTGGAAGAGATCGCCGGAAGAATCGGGGGCTCCAATTTACTGGTATTGGGAACCTATCGAGGTAACGAATACAACGGACAGAACAGCTTGAATCGAATCAGACGGGAGGCGGCGAACAAGGGTTTTGCCTTTGAGGAAATAAAACTTCACCGGTTGGACATAGATGATTTGAATAGAATGGTTGCGTTGATACTCGGATCATCCGAGGAGAAGACAGAAGGACTCGCGCGCTACCTTTATGAAAGGACAGGCGGCAATAGTTTTCATACAATTGAGATGCTCAGGGGGTTGGTGGAAGAAAAGGCGATTACGTGGGCGGAAGGGCAGTGGCATGAGGACTGGTACAAGATAAAACGAATGCCGGTGCCGAAGAATGTAGTTGACATAATACTGCGAAGAATGGTCGATCTGCCGCATGGGCTTAAGGCCCTACTTTGTACAGGCGCCGTAATGGGCAGAGAGTTCGAGACAATGTTGTTGTACGAAGTCCTTGACGCAAAACAAGAAGAGATAGTGCGATTATTGGATGAAGCCCTGGTGATGCAGTTCCTGCAGGAGAGCAAAGAAAAAGGCCGGCTGCTGTTCTCGCATGATAAGATAAGGGACGCCGTTTACGGGAAACTTGCCCCTGAGGAGAAGAAGGACCTGCACCTGAGGGTGGCCGGGGCGATTGAGCGTTTGAACCGGGACAACCTGGAGCCGGTTTTTTATGATCTTGCCCACCATTATACGGAAGGTGAAGACGATGAAAAAGCGCTGGAGTATCTCTTGCCCGCGGCGGAGAAAGCCAAAGACAGATATGCTAACGATGAAGCAGTCAAGTACTACACCGCGGCCCTAAAAAACCTGGAGCGAAAGGGGCAGAGAAAGAACCGGGAATGGATAAGGGCGCAGGAAGGCCTGACGGCGGTTTTCGTTACCACAGGGCGTAACGACGAAGCTGTCGAAATCGCTCGTCAGATATTGTCATTGAAAGAAACGCCTCTCGAGAAGGCTAAAATATATCGCCTAATAGGTAACGCCTATTTTAAAAAAGGCGACTGGGAAGGTTGCGAGGAGAATATCGCCAAAGGGCTGGCCTTACTGGGGGAAAGGATACCGCGCAAAAAGATTCACGTGTTACTCTCCTTGGCGGCCGAGCTGATTGTTCATGTAACTAACTCGTTATTGTCCAGGCGTTTTCTGCGGAAAGACAGATCTCCCTGGCCTAAAGACTTGGAAATAATCCGGTCGTACCGGGTTTTGAACTGGATGTACATTCTAAGCGATATCCATAAGTTTACGCATTCGGTCCTGCGTATGCTGAATATAGCGGAGAAGAGGATCGGTAAGTCTAAAGAGCTGGGTATGTGTATCGGCGGCTATGCCAGCATGTGCATGGCGATCCCCATGTTCGACCGGGCCATAAACCATCATAACGAAGCGATAGCCATGATGAGGGACCTCCAGGACGAATTGGGGTTGGCGCAAAGCCTCCAGCAGTTAGGGTACTGTTATTCGTGGAAAGGCGAGTATGAAAGAAGCATCACCGTATTCCGGCAGGCGAAAGAAAAACACGAAAGGCTGGGGGATATGTGGGAGTTGGGTATGTCACTGATGGGTCTAGGGATAGCCCATCGTTATAAAGGCGACCTGGCTCTCGCCAACGAGTATTTCGCCGAATATGCGGAGATAAGCCGCCGAACAAACAACGATTACGGACTCTGTTCCTGCGGCGGGGAACTGGCGATATTGCACGCCGAAAAGGGTGAGCTGCACAGCGCGGAAGAATGGGGCGGCAGAAGCCTGCGGTTGAGTTTGCATAGGAAGATATGGTTTATTCACTGCAGCACAAACATATACCTTGGGTTTATCCAAATAAGAAGAGGAAAGTGGGCCGAGGCCGTACGATATTTGGAGCGGGCGAAGATACTAAACGATAGATACGCCTTCTTAAAAGACTATACGTCATGTCTTTACCCGTATTTGGCCCAGGCGTACATCGGGAGTTACATTCAGGGTGTAAGCGACGAAACCCTGGGATCCAGGGAAAGGAAAGTTGAAATAAGGCGGATAAAACATGCATGCGCCTGCGCCCGCAAGAAGACAAGGCCGTGGGTGAACCATTACGGCGACGCGCTGATGGTTACGGCCCGGTATTGTACTCTGGTCGGTAGGAATCGCAAGGCGGAAGCATATTTTAAGAAGGCATTGGAACAGACCGAGAAGATCGGTCGCAGGCTCTTATTCGGGCGCTGTTGTCTCGAATACGGCAATTTTCTTGAAAGGCAGAATCGTGTTGCGGAGGCGCAGGACCACTGGTCCAGGGCCCGGAAGGTTTTTTCGGAGATCGGCGCCGGAGGGTTCTTGAGAGAGTGCGTGGGGATGCTTGAAAAAACAGTAGAGGAAGAGACGGGCGGGGAAAGGACGCCCCGGGAAAGGCTGAAGAGGGAGCGGGGAATAACCACGGTTATGAATACCAGCCGCTATTTGAGCTCGATACTTGACCTGGATGAATTATTAGAAAAAATAATGGACTGTACCTTCGAACACGTTGGCGCAGAAAGGGGCTTCTTATTACTCTACCCCGAGGAATTCGAAGAGGAGCGCGAACTGGAGGTAAAGGTAATAAGAAACATAAAGGAAGCGGCGTTGGAAAACGATAGGTCGGAGATAGACACGAACGTGGTTCAACTCGTTCTGGAAAAGAAGGAATCCATTATAACCGATATCGCATCGGGGCAGGGAATAGGTGATGAGCGGAGTGCAAATCGCGCAAAATCAGTACTGTGCGCTCCCATCATCGTAAGGGGTGAGGTGCTGGGGGTGGTATACCTCGACAACCGGTTGGTAAGCGGGTTGTTCAGCGAGGATGACCTGTGGGTGCTCGACTTGATATGCAACCAGGCCGGGGTATCGATAGAAAACGCGAGACTGTACAACAGGGCGATAGGCGATGGTTTGACGGGGCTGTACAACCGGGTGTTTTTGGAAGACTACCTTATGAGGAGCATTAACACCGCCAAGCGGTACGGCAGGAAACTCAGCCTGCTGATGATTGACGTCGACAACTTCAAGGCGTTTAACGACGGGTACGGTCACTACGCGGGAGACCTCGCCCTTAAGGCCGTGTCCAGGGCGATTAAAGACAGCCTGCGGGAAAGCTGCGTAGCGGGAAGGTACGGCGGCGACGAGGTTATGGTTGTGCTCCCGGAAACCGGTCTCGACATGGCAAGGATGGTGGCGAAAAGAATTAAAAGGGTTCTCGCGGAAAACCCTGTGAAATGCAGAAGCGGTGAAGAAACAGAAGAAATATACATAACCGTGAGCATCGGGGCGTCCGAATTTAAAAACGGGATGGACACAACGATGTTGATCGAAAGCGCGGACCGGGCGCTGTACAGGGCGAAAGAGAGGGGCCGGGACTGTGTGGTGTTATCCGACGATTAGCGTATTTTTTTAAGATAATGACTCAGCGCCAGAAGCGGCCATGTGTAACGGTAGCTGTTATAATTAATATAAAAGCCGCCCGGCAAGCCTGAACCCGTAGGGTATGACGACGCGACCGGTTGGTCTTCGACGGGCGCGAGAAGAGATTTTACGCCGCGTTTTACCGCCGGATGGTCCCAAAGCCCTGCGCTGACCAGTGCATCCACCGCCCACGCCGTCTGAGACGGTGTGCTGAAATCCAAAGGCACATACCTCTTGGCATGATCGCTCAAACACGACTCGCCCCAGCCGCCGTCACGGTTCTGTATTGATAATAGCCAGTCAACCGCTTTCTCGACGGCAGGGGATACTCCTGTTTTTGCCGCCATAAGTCCTGTGACTGCAGCCCAGGTGCCGTAAATGTATGATACGCCCCAGCGGCCGAAAAACGAGCCGTTATCCTCCTGGTTTTTTAACAGCCACTTTACCCCCCTTTTTACAGGGTCATCGTCGGCGGATATTCCGGCATGGTTACAGAGGAATTCAATTGTCCGCCCGGTAAGGTCTGCGGCGGAAGGATCGGTCCAGACCGACTTTGCACCCGGAATCGGCAGCAGGTCCGGCCACTTCTTATAGGTGTTCTTTTCAAAAGCAGGCCAGCCGCCGTCATTGTTCTGCATGCTCAGCAGCCACTGAAGACCTCTGTCCCAAGAGGTATTGTAAGGCTCGCCGTTGTTAGCGGCAAGTCCGTGAAGCGCACGTAAACTATAAGACGTGTCGTCTACGTCGGGATTGATTGTATTACAATACGAAAAACCCCACCCTCCCGGCTTTCCCTTCGTGTTATGAACGCTCCAATCGGCGTATTTGGTTTGCTGTTTGGACAGTAGGAATGACGCCGCGTTCAAGATTGTTCTGTCTGAATAAGGAAGGCCGGCTTCCTGCAGGACATAGGTGATTAGCGCTGTGTCCCAGACGGTCGAGGTGGTCTCCAACTGGTGATAGACCGAATTTATTCTGCAGACCATATTCTTAACGGCTTCAACGCCCTTTACGATAACCGGGTGGTATTTGTCATATCCCAGAGCGCGCAACGCAAAAATCATCAGCGCGGTGGTTGTGAAGTAGCTGTATAGGGTGCCGTTTTCCTCAATCCGATCAAGTATAAACTCCTCAAGTTTCTTCAGTGACAAATCGTGAATTGCGTTGCGGGATAAAGGAATTTTTCCTATTTTATTGGTTATGTAGTTATGAAGAAACCGGGGTATTTCCGGTACGGGCTCCTGTTTTTGAGAAGGAGGGAAGAGATCGGAGATGTCCGGGTCGCCGGGTACCCTTGAGACGAATTTTCTATCCGCGCAAACCAGAATAGGTGCGGTATGAACCCGATTGTAACCGACCAGGTCGAAAAAGTTCACCGGGAACCAGGTCGGCAGGAGTATTATTTCAACCGGTATGTTCGGCTGGTCACTCCACGGGAGTTTTCCGGTAAGGGTCAGCATGAGTTTGGTGAATGCCCCGGCTTTTCGAGGTCCGCCTTTGCAAAGGATGAATTCCTTTGCCCGCAGCATCTCCGGCGAGTCCTTTTTGACATATCCCGAAGCAAGAAGGGCAAAGTAGTTGTCGGTGGTCAGGGACAAATTACCTTCGGGTTCGTCGTGAAAAAGCTTCCAAACACCGGAGGGTTCCTGGCTGGCAAGGATCCTGTCCACACGCTCGTGAATAAACGCGCTCTCGTTTATATTTAAGGTAAGCATCAGAATGATGGCATAAGCATCGGTAATGGTACTTGCCTCAAAACAGTAATACCAGGCTCCATCCTGGTGTTGGGCGTTCACGAAAAGATCGGTGAGCGTGCGGATTTTTTCGATTATGGTATCGGGGTTGAGATGTTCCCCCATGAGGTTCTCCTCTTATCTTTTTGACTACAGGGTATGTTTGGGGGAACAGAATTGCTAAAGGATGTTTGGACCGGATTCCGACCACAGCCGACTTCCGTAAGATGACCCGGACGGCCTGAGATTCGTTCGTAGAAAGTCGATAAATAAGTAATAAAAGACGTTCTTACGGACGTATTCCACCCTTTAATATACAGGCTCAGTGCGTGTTTATAAAACAATTAGCCCAGCTCTTACTAAACAGTATGGTTTCTTACACAAAGACCGGAAGACATATCATTGGATTACCGGTACCGATTAAAAATATCAGTTTCTGAATTCCGCCTTTAGTCTTTCGAGGTCAGCTGCCCGGCCGCGTACCGTTAAGCGCACTCCTTCGGGAAGGTATGTCTCACCCAGCACCCGCAGCCGTTCGCGGAAACGGCTGACTTTCCCCAGACTGTCGAATGGGATGTACAGAGTAATCTCGGTTTCCCGGAAGAGGATTTCCTCGGCGCGCAACAGCACGAGATCAAGACCGGTCCCGTTAAGTGCGGAAATCACAACGCCGTCCTCCGGGAGGAACCCACGGTAAAGATCCATTTTGTTATAGGCCTTTAGCAAACGCTTTTCAGACAGACCGAGTTCGTTCAAAAGGCCTTCGACGGACGATATCTGCTCCTCAATGTGGGGACTTGCAAGGTCAACGACGTGCAGCAGCAGGTCCGCTACCTTAAGCTCTTCGAGAGTGGCATTAAAGGCTTCCTTGAGCTTTGGAGGCAGCTCTTTAATAAAACCGACGGTATCTGTAAGGAGAGCGAAGCGTCCGGAGGGAAGCCGGATGCGGCGGCTTACCGGGTCGAGTGTCGCGAATAGACGGTCTTCGGCTAAAACCGGCTGGTCGGTCCAGGCAAGAGCGTTTAAAATGGTTGACTTGCCGGCGTTGGTGTAACCCACCAGCGAGATGGTCGGAATGCCTTCCTTTTCACGCTGCTTACGAAGCAGGGCGCGATTTTTCCGCACTGACGCGAGTTCCTCTCGCAGGTCATGGATCCGGTCGCGAGCGGTACGGCGTAATACCTCAAGTTTCGTTTCACCGGGACCGCGGGTGCCGATACCGCCTCCGAGGCGCGATAAAACTCCTCCCAAGCCAAGCATTCGCGGGTAGAGGTAAGTAAAGCGCGCCAGGTCGACCTGAATCTTACCCTCGCGGGACTGTGCCCTGCGGCGGAATATCTCTAAAATGACCTGGGTGCGGTCCCAAACCTCAACGTCGCCGAATAAGTCTTCAAGCGCCTTTACCTGACGGGGCGAAAGCTCGCGATTGAATACGACCGCGGACAGTCCTTCTTGCTCCACCTGCTGCTTAACCGCGTCGATTTTGCCCTCACCGAGAAGATAGTTGAGGTCCGGTTCACGGTGCTGTACGACGGTTGCGGCGGCTTCAATGTCGATGTTTCTTAAAAGCTCCTTAAGTTCCGCAAGATCATATGCCGTCTCACTTTCTGTTTTACCAAGCGATAGGTAGCAAATAACACCCGTTTTCAAAGTGAATGCAACGCCTCTTTCTGCAATAATGCCCTTCATTAATAATACCTTGATCAAGTATTCTTGGAAAGCCCTGCCGCAACTTTAGCCCATTTCATGAATTGAACACTTGTCCTGGATTTGCTGTTTTGTTATGCTATCCATAGTATTTAGACAAACAAGGATTTTGTATTTGCTTGTAAAAGGTGGAGGAAGTGTTATGCTTAGGGTCTTCCGGACAGAGGCGGACAAGTTGGTGGAGTTGCAGGGACTGGAGGGAAAGGACACCTGGATCTGTTTGATTGCGCCAACGGAAGTCGAGACCGACGCGGTCAGTCGAAAGACGGGAATCGAGCGCGATTTTCTCCGCCATCCTCTTGATGATGAAGAAAGGCCCCGTATTGAACCAAATTCAGATCAGATCCTGATAATTGTGAAAATTCCGGTCAGGAAAAAACAGGGGGATTCCGTTCTTTACGATGCCATTCCGCTTGGAATAGTCATAACCAAAGATCATGTGGTCACTGTTTGTTTGGAGGATAACCCCCTGTTTTCGGATCTAATAAGCGCCACGGATCACCTTTATACCTTCAAGAAGACGCGCTTTTTCTTGCAGGTGCTGGTGAAGATCGCCGCTTTGTACCTTCGTTACCTTCGTCAAATAGACAAACAAAGCACTGAGCTGCAGCACCGTCTTTCCCGCTCTATGAAAAACGAGGAGCTTTTACAACTGCTCGAGATTCAAAAGGGTTTGGTCTATTTCACCACTTCCTTAAAAGCCAACGGAATAGTGATGGAGAAGCTTCTTCGCACTCATTTGGTGAAGAACACGGAGGGTTCCGGGAGGCATTTAATCAGGATGTACGAGGACGATGAAGACCTTCTGGAAGATGTAATCACGGAGAATAAACAGGCCATTGAGATGAGTACGATATACAGTTCTATTCTCACCGATACGATGGATGCGTTTGCGTCTTTAATCTCCAATAACCTGAATATGGTTATGAAGTTTTTGGCTGCTATTACGATTGTTCTTTCCCTGCCCACAATTGTTTCCAGTTTCTTCGGGATGAATGTGCGGCTGCCTTTCCAGAATTGGCCGTCTGCATTCCTCGGGGTTTTGGGAATCACCGTTGGTTTCTGCGGCATAGCCGCTTACACCCTGGCAAGAAAGCGAATGTTTTAGCGTCGTATCGAGACTTGCCGGTACCAGGATGCTGTGTTATCATATGAGTTGTATACAGGCCGAGCCGAAGTGGCGGAACTGGCAGACGCGCACGACTCAAAATCGTGTGGGTAACCCCCGTGTGGGTTCGACTCCCACCTTCGGCACCATAAAGACTGAAGAATCCGCTTGCCGCGAGGTTTTGCGGATTTTTGCTTAATTAATACCATCAACAGCTGGAGAGACGGTAAGAGACGGTTATCTGGAAAAAAGACCCTTTACGGTCTAGAAAAGTCTGCCTGTGAAGACAATGTTTCCTGGAAGCTGATTTGGGAAGGCAGGCGCCCATAACCGAGGATTCAGGCAAGAGAAATAGTATAATAGCCAAATACAAACAAGAGAAAAGAGAAAAACGAGAATTGTCATGGTCTTACCATCATGTTATAATGCAGGTAAAATACGCCATTACAACATACGTTTATTTTTCGCGTAAGAATCTTGGTAATAATATCAATCTTACCTGCGAGGATACAGCATTATGGTTTTTATGGTTTCTTATATCATGGAGGCAAATATATTTTTTAGACCTGACGGCACCGAATACATCTGGGATATAGATGCGGGAGACTGGCAGAAAACCCAACTGGGCTGGTATTCCGTCTACATATACAATCTTTATAAAGACAACGATCTTCAAAAGCTTGTAGAACTGACGGGAGTTTCAAACGAGGACGATATGATAAAGCCGGTCACATGCGTCAATTCGCTGACGCTCGGCATGGCTGCGGCCAGGGGGAAAGCAAGGACCAACCGCCAGCCTCACAGCTTTCCGGGATGGGCGATGGCGCAGTGGGGGAGGCTCTGGCTGGAATGCAAAGTGGTTCCCATAATGCACCCGAGGCTGGGATTGGGGTGGATTGCGTCCGCGCCTACGCTTTTCCATGCCGCGGTTATAGAAACAACGTTTAGTTTTTTACACGGCTGGAAAGGCAAATTCCGCATCTGCCGCTGGTGCAAGCATCTTTTTTACGGAAACGGGAAAAACGAAGCCTGCTCCGAGTGCCGGAGGACAAGCGGCAAGGAGCACAAAATGCGCGAACGTTTTGTGAACCTGCTCTATCAGCATAAACATGATTGCGGGGATAAAGAAGAATTGAAAAGGGGAATAGACTCTTTTGTTCAAAAGGCGAGGGAAGAAGACACGGAAATAAGACCGGTTGTGCAAGAGTACTCGGATTTTTGCCGGATTAACGACATGCCTATGAAATGGGTGCAGAAATATAGGTATTTTTTTACGGAGTAGAAGGTTTTCGTGAAAATATGGAGAATAAAAACTCTTAAGAGAGAACTGACAGCAATAAGGGTTTCGAGAAAAATTCCCCTTGAAGAATGGGGTAGGGGGGTGGAGCAGTTGCAAGACTGCTCCCTTTTTTATGTTAGACCGCTGCCGGATCGGATATCCTAAGCGTAACTATTCAGCCGCTTAGTGTTTCTCAGACCCGGCGTTCATATATAAGCTTGGTCAATCGGGAAGTGAGAAGTGTGAAGTTGGAAGTGGACAAGTCGCCGCGCCCGACAACCAGGACACCTGAATAGTTACTCTCAATCCTTTATGTTGGAGGGAGAAGCGTGCCGGAACCATCTCTGAAAATCGGAGGTCAGGTGGTAATTGAAAAAGAGGATTTCGGGAAGCTTTTTGACCTTCTCGCAGGAATGGGCTACCGCATAGTAGGCCCCACCGTGAGGAATGGCGCCATAGTCTACGATGAGTTGACCTCTGTTGATGAACTGCCTGTCGCCTGGACGGACGAGCAGGAAAAAAGCACCTACCGGCTGAAGCAGCAGAAGGAGAAGGCATATTTCGATTACGGCCCTGGGCCTCAGTCCTGGAAGAGATATCTCCACCCGCCGGCGGCGCGTTTGTGGCGGGCGGAACGTGAGGATGGCGGTTTTAAGACCGAGGTCGGCAGTGAAGAGATACCCAAATACGCTTTTATAGGTGTGCGTCCGTGCGACCTGCACGCCATGTCCATCCAGGACAAAGTCCTGACCGGCGGAAAGCACGAAGATACCGCATACTCTTTACGGCGGAAGAAAGCATTCATTGTCGCGGTAAACTGCCGAAAGGCGGGAGGTACGTGTTTTTGTGCCTCGATGGGAACCGGTCCGAGAGCAACCATAGGTTTTGACCTTGCTTTAACCGAGGTGATCGATGGTGAGCGGCACTATTTTGTGGTAGAGGCGGGCACCGATAAAGGCGCGGAGGTTCTCCGCGGGATTCCATACAGGGAAGCCGGTGAGCTGGAAAAAAAAGCGGCGAGGGAAACCGTGGAGAAAGCGGCGGGAGAAATGGGGCGGGAGCTCGACACGACCGGTATTAAGGACATGCTGTACCGAAACCTTGAACACCCGCGCTGGGACAAGGTTTCGGAGCGTTGCCTCACCTGCGGGAACTGCACTATGGTATGTCCGACCTGCTTTTGCACGACGGTTGAGGATTACACCGACCTGAAAGGAAAACACGCGGAACGACGGCGTAAATGGGATTCCTGCTTTACAACGGACTTCTCGTATATCCACGGCGGCAGCGTCCGCTCTTCGGCCAAATCGCGCTACCGGCAGTGGCTTACGCATAAGCTCGGTTCCTGGATCGACCAGTTCGGCAGTTCGGGATGTGTGGGCTGCGGTCGTTGTATAACATTTTGTCCTGCCGGTATTGACATCACCGAAGAGGTCAAAGCCATCAGGGATGAAACCACGGCGGAAGTTAAGGTTGAGAATTCGGCACGCCCGGAGAATACGGATGACCGGCCGCGGCTGTAAAGGACGGGAGCGGAATGGCTGACTTGGAACGTGAAAAGCGCACGACGATGAACTCCGAAACCGCGGAACCCATGGCAGCGCACTTATACCGCGTAAGGCGAAAGCAGCGGGAAACCGGCGATACGGTCTCCCTCGAAATAGAGCCGGTAAACGGGATGGGTATACGTCCGTTCCGGCCCGGTCAGTTCAACATGCTGTATGCATTCGGCGTCGGCGAAGTGCCGATTTCCATCAGCGGCGATCCTGCAGCACCGGAAAGGCTGGTCCATACCGTACGTGCCGTGGGAACGGTGACGGAAGCGATCTGTACACTGGGTGGCGGTGACACGCTGGGAGTGCGCGGCCCTTTCGGGACTTGCTGGCCGGTGGAAGAAGCGGCCGGTCGTGATGTTGTCGTTGTAGCCGGCGGAATCGGACTGGCGCCGCTTCGGCCGGCGCTGTATAAGATTCGTTCCGCCAAAGACAAATATGGCGGGGCGGCTGTGTTGTACGGAGCACGCAGCCCGGAAGAGATCGTCTACCGCAGGGAACTGGAAGAGTGGCGAACGGGGAACGACCTCGATGTTCTAATCACGGTGGACAGGGCATCGAAAGAATGGGGAGGCAGGGTAGGCGTCGTGACGACGCTGATCTCCGAGGTGTCGTTTGATCCTCCAAACACGGTGGCTATGATCTGCGGTCCCGAGGCGATGATGCGTTTTACGGTGCTGGAGCTGCAGAAACGCGGGGTAACCGAGGATAACATCTATATCTCCATGGAGAGAAACATGAAATGCGGCGTCGGTTTATGCGGGCACTGCCAGTTGGGTCCGTTTTTCGTTTGTAAGGACGGGCCCGTTTTGCGCTACGATGTTATTAAACCGTTTTTCGGAAAGCGAGAGATCTGAGATGGCCGACAAGCCTAAACCGAAACTGGCCGTTTGGAAATTCGGCTCCTGTTCGGGGTGCCAGCTGGCGCTGCTTGACCTGGAAGACGAGCTGCTCGACATTGTGGGTGTCGTGGATATCGCGCACTTTCCGGAAGCGACACGAGCCGCGGTTAACGGGCCGTACGATCTTTCGCTGGTCGAGGGCTCCATTACTACGCCTCACGACGCCGAGCGGATTCAAAAGGTGCGCCGTGAATCGAAGTTCCTGGTCGCCGTCGGCGCGTGTGCGACTTCCGGCGGTATCCAGGCGCTGCGCAACTTCCGGGACGTGAAAGAACTCGTATCCATCGTGTATGCTACACCGGAGTACATCAGCACCCTCGATAAGTCGACACCGGTCGGTGAACACGTTCACGTTGATTACGAGCTTCGCGGCTGTCCCATCAACAAGAAGCAGCTTGTCGAGGTGATCAGCGCCTTCCTTCACGGACGGAAGCCTAACACGCCGCCGCACAGCGTCTGCATCGAATGCAAGCAGAGCGGTATGCCCTGTATCATGGTTACACAAGGTGTTCCGTGTCTGGGACCTGTAACACACGCCGGTTGCGGCGCGCTTTGCCCGTCATACAACCGCGGGTGCTACGGGTGTTTCGGCCCGATGGAGACGCCGAACGCTGAATCCCTGAGCCGGCAATGGGAACGCCTCGGTGTTGAGAATAAGGATATTATCCGCGCGCTCCGTACGTTTAACGCCGGTGCGGAAGCGTTTCGCAAAGAGAGTGAAGCCCGTGAGTAAGACGCTGAAAGTAGATTACCTTGCCCGCGTCGAAGGGGAAGGCGGGCTTCTTGTAAGGGTCAAAGACGATAAGATTGCCGAGGTGAAACTCAAGATTTTTGAGCCGCCGCGTTTCTTTGAAGCGCTGCTCCGCGGGCGCAAGTATTCCGAAGCTCCGGACATAACGGCCCGCATCTGCGGGATCTGTCCGGTGGCCTACCAGATAACTGCGGTGCGGGCGCTGGAAGGAGCATTCGGGATTGCCGTTGGGGAGCAAATACGGGCGCTGCGCCGTCTCATTCACCTCGGCGAGTGGATTGAGAGCCACGCCCTGCACGTCTATATGCTGCATGCTCCGGATTTTCTCGGGTATGAGGATTCGATTCAAATGGCGAAGGATTATCCGGACGTCGTGCAAAGGGGCCTGCAATTAAAAAAGGTTGGGAATGAGGTCGTCGCCGCCGTAGGCGGCAGAGAAATACACCCCATTAACGTGCGCGTGGGGGGGTTTTACAGATTGCCCGAAGGGCGGGAACTCTTCCCGCTGGTCAAACGTCTGGAGTGGGCGAGGGAAGCGGCTCTGGAAACCGTCCGGTGGGTGGCTGCTTTCCCTTTTCCGCAGTTCGAAAGGGATTACACGTTCGTGGCCCTGAGACATCCGCAAGAGTATCCGGTAAACGAGGGGCGGATTGTCTCCAACAAAGGGCTCGATATTTCCGCGGACCGCTACGACGATCATTTTGTAGAGGAGCATGTGCCGTACTCGAACGCACTCCAGTCGGCGTTAAAGGAAGGCGGGGAGTACCTGGTCGGCCCGCTGGCCCGGTATAATCTGAATTATAACCGCCTGTCCGGTGCGGCACGCGAAGCGGCTCAATCAGCCGGACTCGCCGGCATCTGCCGCAACCCGTTCAAGGGCATCATCGTGCGCGCTGTTGAAACCCTTTACGCCTGCGACGAGTCGCTGCGAATCATATCGAATTATAAGGTGCCTCGGATGTTGCATGCGGCGGAAGTAAGACCGCGGGCGAATACGGGATACGCGTGTACCGAGGCGCCGCGCGGTGTTTTGTACCACCGCTACCGTATTGATGACGACGGCGACATAGTCGACGCAAAAATTGTCCCGCCGACCGCGCAAAACCAGAAGAGCATTGAAAGCGACCTCCGGGAGTTTGTAAGTCGGAATCTGAATCAGCCTGAGGAAAAGCTGGTATGGCAGTGCGAACAGACCGTAAGGAATTACGATCCGTGTATATCCTGCGCAACCCATCTGTTGAAACCGAGTGTGGTGAGGGAATGATGGCTGACGGGAACGAGAACAACCTTATGGACGGAAGTCCGGTATTGGTGATCGGCGTCGGTAATGCGTACCGCGGTGACGACGCGGCAGGTCTCATAGCCGCGTCCAACATAAGAGAGAAAAACCTTCCCGGCGTTAAAGTAGTGGAGGAGAGCGGGGAGGGGGCGGCTCTAATGGAACTCTGGAAGGAACAGGATGCGGTCATCCTGTTCGACAGCCTGCGTTCGGGCTCGGAACCGGGGACGATCCAACGTTTTAGAGCTGGCGCGCAGCCCGTTCCGAAGGATATTTTCCATTATTCGACCCATCTTTTCGGCGTTGCTGAGGCGGTAGAGCTGGCACGCGCTTTAGACCGGCTTCCACCCCACCTTATCATCTACGGCATTAAAGGCAGAAATTTTTCCATGGGGCCCGAACTCTCTCCTGAAGTGGAGGAAGCGGTTCCGGAAGCGGTAAGGCTTGCGATGGAAGATATCCGGATACTACAATCGCCTGAGCGGCCAGGGCCGAATTAACGTTCTCACGACTGTAGCCTGTCCAGCAGCACGATCGTGCTTTCTGCGGGCAGGTTGTCCGGGGTCAGCTCAAGGAACGGCCTGCGCTCGACAGTGCCGAAGTGTTTAAGAAAGCCGTCCGCCGGGGCCACGGAGACGTTAAGGCCGGGGATCTTGTAGTGCATCGGGACGGCGATCCGCGGTTTCATCTCTTTAGTAAGGGCAGCCGCTTCGTTCGCGTCAATCGTGTAGGTGCCGCCTACAGGAATCAGCAGAACGTCTGCAAGCCCGATTTCCATCAGTTTGTCCGGCTCAAGACAGTGTCCGAGATCTCCCAGGTGGCAGATTTTTACCCCGTCCGTTTCAATAGTGAAGACGGTATTGAGGCCCCGCCTTTTCCCTTTTTCGTTGTCATGAAAGGTGGCGACCCCGCGGATGTTTATGCCCTTCGCCAAGTGCGTCCCTGTTTTATCAACAACAATAGGCTTTCCCTGTACAAGGCTGACGGCGTTGTGGTCATGATGCTGGTGGCTTACGGTCACGACATCGGGTGCAACCGGGGGAACGCGAAAACCTGTGTCTTCGTCGTACGGGTCGGTCATTACCTTTATCCCGGCACCGGTAACAAGAAAGAAACATGAATGTCCGAACCATTTAATCCGCATTTAAATTACCTCCAAGATATTTTGCTATGGTATCCCGGGATGGCAGCCGCTACTCGCTGCTTTGTAGTTGTCCGTATTGCGGTGCAATATTTTCTTTTGTCATCGTGTTCATAATATAGAAAGAAAGGTGGTTGGACCAAATCATATCCGGCATCCGGCGAAAAAAACCTTTGCAGGAGCTTTTAAAAGAAAGAGATACCAGTAAGCTTTCCCGCATGCTCGGCCCACTGGACCTGGTGGCGTTAGGCATTGGGGCTATCATCGGCACCGGAATTTTTGTTCTTACCGGTGTGGCTGCGGCGCAGTATGCCGGTCCAGCCCTGATACTTTCGTTCCTGCTGTCCGGGGTGGCAGCCGTTCTTGCGGCGATTACCTACGCGGAACTGGCGGCCATGATCCCGGTGGCCGGCAGCGCGTACACGTACACTTACGCTTCATTGGGGGAGTTTGCCGCCTGGATCGTCGGTTGGAACATAGTATTGGAGTATCTTGTGGCTGCCGCTGCTGTTTCCATCGGGTGGAGCGCATATTTCACCGAAGCTTTTCGAGCAATCGGCATCGCGTTTCCGTCTGCCTTAACCGGCCCGCCGGCTGCCGGCGGCATGATAAACCTTCCTGCGGTGCTGATAGCTATAACCGTAACCGCGCTTGTCACCGCCGGCACGCGCGAGAGCACCACGGTCAACAAGGTGATCGTGGCTATAAAAGTCGGCGTCGTATTGTTTTTTATCATTTTGGGTGCCGGACACGTCAACCCGGCCAACTGGCATCCCTTTTTCCCTTTCGGTTATCCGGGAATAGCGCACGGAGCCGCCATTATATTCTTCGCTTATATCGGTTTTGACGCCGTGGCTACCGCTGCCGAGGAGACGAAGAATCCCCAGCGCAATCTGCCGATTGGAATCATCGGGTCACTGGCGATCTCAACAATCCTCTACATCCTGGTCACCGTCGTTCTGACGGGCCTGGTTGCTTACAGACAATTAGACGTCGCCTCGCCCGTCGCTACGGCGCTTCTCAAGGCGGGAGTGACGTGGGCGGGCGGGATTGTTGCCGTCGGGGCTCTTGCCGGCATCACCTCGGTTCTTCTGGTGCTGGTCTACGCTCAGACCAGGGTATTCTACGCCATGTCGCGCGACGGTCTTCTGCCGGGGGTCTTCAGTAAGGTACATCCGCGGATTAAGACACCCTACCTGAGTTCCATTTTTGTCGGGGTCGGAATAGTAGTCATCGCGGGCCTCGTTCCGATAGGCATCGTGGCGCAGCTTGCCAATATCGGGACGCTTACCGCCTTTGTCGTTGTGGCCATAGGTGTTCTTGTGCTTCGTAAGACGGATCCGGATGCCAATCGTCCTTTTAAAGTACCTTTTTCACCCTATTTACCATTGTTGTCTTTAGCTTTTTCGCTTTATCTTATCTTCAGCCTTCCGCCTCTTACATGGGTGCGATTTTTGGTATGGATGGCGCTCGGAGTAGCGTTATACTTCATGTACGGTAAACGCAAAAGCGTCCTTGCCCTTAAAGCAGACCTACCACGGCGGCGCCTCATAAGTTCCCCTGCTGGAAAACCTCGTCCCAAATCGTGAAGAATTTCAAACGCTGCCGTTTCCAACATGTAACTTTGCTGATATATTCCACGTCTGAAATTCAATCCCTTTATGTTTTAAAAAGCTTAATAACGATTTTGACTGCTCCAATGCAATAGCCTTTGCGTAAACGTCACTGACAGGCGCGATAGGGCAGAGGGATGAGTGTCTTGTCCTTAAAGGTGGTATTTTACGTCCACCGCAGTCCTGGAGCAATACAGACTTAATGGTATTATTTGGTTGTGGGCGGATGCTTGCAGGTTGATTAGTTTATCAAGCATTTCCGGAAGGGGTGTTGTGTTTGACCGGTCGCTCACTTTAGAGAGTTCAGGCTAAACATATAAAAATGAATGTTAAAGGAGGAGGAGGAAGAGGGCGGTGACAGGCAAATTCTTTTAAGAAAAAATGGACGCGATTAAAAAGAACTTCCGCTAATAAGTATTATGTCAACCAGCGTTGATAAATCCCTGCCCCCACAAGGGTTAGGGCCGCCGGCTTTCCGCCTCTTATTAGCATGTTTTTGGAGTGCATTATAAACGGCTATTCACCCTGGCTTCTAAACGCCTCTTTCGCGACTGACATTTTCGCTGCTTGACATAATAGGAATCCCTTTTGGATCCGAATTAATAAAACGTGCTCCAGAATGGCCTACAAGGCCCCTGTAATTCAAATTTAAGGGTAAATATACCTACCAGGCCCTAAATGACCACGTACAGGCCGATATCGTCGTAATAACGGCAAAACTTCTCTTCAAGGCTTCCATGGGTATTTTTAAGGTAGGAAATGAAATCGACTATGCTTTCAAAATGCAGGTCTTCATGGATTATGACCAGGCCCTGAACTATATCTATATCAAATTGCATAAAAAGAAACACCCCGGAGGTTTCGTAATCGGGGTGTTTTGTTTAAGGGATATGATTACTAAGCATGAAGCATGGTATTAGTCCTGGTTAATCTTCTTCCTTTTCTTCCAGACCTGGCCTACGAAAGCCACAGCCACTCCTACTGCCAGCCAGAGAACGCCGAGCATAGGATCATTTTTGACAAATTCATAGATGCCTAGCAGCACGCAAAGCAATCCTACCAACCAGGTTAAACAGATTATCATATTAGGACAACAACTCCTTTCAAGAATTTTTAAAACAATTCGACAAAAAATATAAAATTCCTCCAACATATTTAAATTTTAGATAATAAAATTAAACGGCCCCGATGTTATAGTGCCATTGATTGCGGGTGCTTCCTATCGAAGGCGACGAGGCTCTAAATGGCATTATGTAAACCAACCTCGGGAGAAAATGTTTCCGCAAATCAGGTTAAGATGTTATGTTAAGCAATTTTGGACTTTAACGATATGGCCGCATTCAAACGATTTCGGTATTTAAACTGCAAGTTATTATTGGTTGTTCTCGGCCCTACCCTCTCTCCTGCTCAGACATGGCATTGCAGCGTTATGTAAACTATTCTTATTGCGCAGTTTATCGGCGCTTCCGACGTAGGAGTGTTTGAATAAAAAAGGCCTTACAGGATGCCCTGCAAGGGCTTCGTACCGTTAAAAACCGGCGGCTATGCGAATAAAGGTGCCTTCAGAGCGAGAAACGCACGCAGTTTTTTCCGGCGGCTTTAGCTTCGTACAAGGCTTCATCCGCACGCCGGATTAGGGAGTCCACGCTTTCAATCTCTTCCGCTCTTAAAACCGCCACGCCGAAGCTTGCGCATATGTTTATCTGATTGAACCCGGGAAGATGTAGGGATTGAGCCCGTAACGCCGCATGCAGGCGTTCGGCTATTCTTATGGCTTCGTCGGCGCCGGCGCCGGGAAGGCAGAGAATGAATTCTTCACCGCCGTAACGTCCCACGAAATCATAAGAACGACTTTTCTGAGTCAGGAAAGAGGCGAATTTCTTTAAAACCGTATCACCTACCTGATGGCCGTATGTATCATTGAAAAGCTTGAAATCGTCGATATCGGCCAGGATTATCCCGAGGGGTTTATCTTCCCGCCGCGCCCGGTTAACCTCTTTCTTCAGTTGACTCTCAAAGGCCCGGCGGTTCAAAACCCCGGTGAGATAGTCGGTGGTCGACAGCAACTCGGCACGTTTGCGTGCCATTTCTTCCTTCAAGTTAGACAATACCAGATTGCTAAGATCGATAAAGGAGTCATAAGTGGTTCCGGCCAACTCTTCGTAAGCGACCTTAATCTCCTCATAGGCAAGTTTAAGGTCTTCATACTCTTTGGTCAGCGTGTCATAAGTCTCACCGTTTTCTTGCCTGGAGGCGTCGTGAATTATGCACAGAAGCAAGTCCTCTCCATCTATGCGCGTGCTTCGCGAGATGATTTCTACAGGGAAAATACTGCCGTCATTGCGGCGGTGCAGCATTTTTTCAACCTCTGCCTGTTCGGCAGCCTGGGCTATATGGGCCGGCAGGTCGAATTCCGTTTCGGGAGCCCATATATCCTGAAACAAAAGAGCGAGTAATTCTTCGCGTTCATAACCGTAAGTGGCTACCGCGGCATCGTTGGCTTCGATTATTATACCTTCATAACGGACAAGCAGGATGATATCCCTGCTGTGCCGGAAGAGATGATTGAAAAGTAGCGAATACATTTGATCACCAGCTTTTTATCTATTGACAGATTTCAACGGCATTCCATGCCCGTTTCAGTGCATTCCTATACTCATCCAAAAGACTGCCGAACAGTTCTCTGACCGATATGATCTTTTCCGCCCTATAAGCGTTTTGTCCCGCAAACGCAAATCCGTGCTTGAGATTACCCTTCTGGGCGTTGATTAAAACCAGGGCGATGCAATAGGGACTGTTTTTGCAGTCGCAGGTTTTAATACAGTGGTAGGCGCACTGGAACGGTTTCTTCTTTCCGGTCTTGATATCCTCAATGAACTGATTCCTTATAGCCCTTCCCGGCATTCCAACGGGGCTTTCTATAATCACGAGATCGTCCTTCGACGAGTCGAGGTAAGCCTGTTTAAAGTTCAGTGAGGCGTCGCATTCATGGGTGGTTACGAAACGGGTCCCCATCTGAACTCCCGACGCTCCCAACTGCAAAAACTTGAATATGTCTTCCCCGGTGTATATCCCTCCTGCCGCAATTACCGGTATGGTTTTGCCGTTGGTTTCTCCAACCTGTTTTGTTTCCTCGATTACCTCCGGTACCAGTTTTTCCAGCAGGTAATTCGGATCGCCGATCTGTTCCTTTTTAAAACCGAGGTGTCCTCCCGCCATCGGCCCTTCGACGACGATAGCGTCAGGGAGATAATTGTATTTCCCCAGCCAGCGCTTTATTATGGCGCCTGCCGCCCTCGCGGAAGAAACGATGGGAACAAGCTTGGTCTTCTTGGATCCGCCTAAAAACTGCGGCAGGTTCAAGGGCAGCCCGGCCCCGGAAAAAATAATATCTACTTCTTCCTCGACAGCCGTCTTTACCATGTCGGCGAAGTTGGTCAACGCCACCATGATGTTGACTCCGAGAATACCCCGGGTTAGTTCTCTTGCCTTTCTGATCTCTCTTCTTAAGGCGCGGATATTCGCCTCGAGAAAATTCTTTCTAAAGTCCGGTTCCAGCATTCCGATGCACGCGGTGGCTATAACGCCTATCCCGCCTTCGTTCGCCACCGCCGATGCGAGCCGTGACATAGAGATTCCTACGCCCATACCTCCCTGAATTATTGGGATCTCGGCGGTCAAGTCTCCGATCTTCAGTTCCTTAATCTTTGGATTCATCTACACTATCCTTTACCTTGAAAGAGTATACTTAACCTCTTGCGGCGATATAAAACAATTTGGGTTAAGATAACTATTTTCAATTCGACGCTTTTCTTTCATCTCCTGCCTGCGGCGAAAAACCGTTTAGAAACTATCGCTGCCTGCTCTAATGCCGGCACGTATTACGTTTATTAGTTCTTATGCAAAGTAAAGGTAAAAGAATCATAAAATGACCTCCAAAAAGACCTGCAAGCCGGCCGCGTATTTCGAAAGGCTTTAGTAATGAATATCATTCCCAAGGGAAATCTTATTTAAGAGGAGGGAGTTGTATGGCCGTTAAATTTCGACGTCTTCCGCGGCATATAGGAATCATCCCGGATGGCAACAGAAGGTGGTCAGTACAAAACGGTCTTCCAAAGGAAGCCGGATACAGAGTGGGTCTGGTTCCGGGCTTAATGCTGTACGAAATGGCCTTGGAACTTGGCATTCAGGAAATCACATTTTACGGCTTCACGCAAGATAACACAAAACGACCGGCAATTCAAAGAACGGCGTTTCAGAAGGCATGTGTGGACGCTGTAAAAATGCTTGCGGATAAGGACGCGTCATTGCTCGTGATAGGGGATAATTCTTCGCAGTTGTTTCCTCCGGAGCTTGTTCCCTTCTCCCGAAGAACCACTTTCGGCAGGGGCTTGATCAAAATAAACTTTCTGGTTAACTACGGGTGGAAGTGGGACTTGAACCATGCGTTAGGATCTGCTGATGCCGACAGCAAGACGCTGAAAAGTTTGGTTAATAAAATCGCTTCATCGGATATTTCTCGTGTCGATCTGATCATACGCTGGGGCGGTCGCCGCAGACTCAGCGGATTCCTCCCCGTTCAATCGATATACGCGGATTTTTATGTGGTGGAGGAATTATGGCCGGACTTCAAACCAGAGCAATTTTATGAAGCTTTGAGCTGGTATGAGGTGCAGGATGTGACCCTTGGCGGTTAATTTTGCGAGAAAGATTGGCAATCCAATACAAAATCTGCTCTATGCCAATAAAGACGGGTTGAAGGTTATAACCTTCTTGTTAACTAATTAAAATAAAAAAGATGCAACTTTAGAAAAAAAATTCAAAACTTATGAAGGAATGTGGCGATTAATGTCGAAGTGCACTTCCAAAGTAGACACCGGGAGGATAATCTCTTGCTCAGGCCCTTTGTGCTTTCGAGCGATGCTATAGGTCTGGTGTCGGACATGCTTCTGGAGGGAGCGTTGCTCACTTGGGTGGGTGTTTCCATTTATATGTCGACACGGTTTTTACGCGATCGAGGCATGATTATCCTTCTTGTCGCGGGTTTAATCTCTTTTGTGGTAGGCGCAATCGGTAATATTTATGATCATATTCACCCGGTTGGGTTATGGCAGCACGTATTTTTTGTTGATTTCGCGCACTGCGGCGGATATATATTCCTGAGCTCAAGCGTAGGGTACCTAGTGGTTAGATATATGCGTCTACACGAAGCGCTTGAACGCGAAGCACTGACCGATTCTCTAACGGGACTGTATAACAGACGTCACTTCTACCAGCGGCTCGAAGAAGCGATAGCCAGGTACCAGCGTTATGGGGAACCTTTTGGGGTGGCGGTTTTAGATGTGGATGAATTGAAAGAAGTCAACGACAGGTACGGTCATCTGAAAGGCGATGAAGTGTTAAGAGAAATCGCCCAGGCTCTGAGCTCTGTGGTGAGAGCCACGGACAGTGTCGCGCGCTTCGGCGGTGATGAGTTTGTTGTCCTTTTTTCGGGTGCGGCTAACGAAGAAGGGGTTATTGATCGTTTATTAAAAGAAATGGGAAAATGCTCGAAGACGGCCAGCATCGGCGTGTCTTTCTGCCCGAGGGACGGCACTACGGGTGATGAGCTGGTGGCCTTGGCTGACAGGCGAATGTATGAGGATAAAGCAAAAAAGGATCCTCAAAAGAACAACAAAGAACAACTATGAAGAAAAAGAACGAAATGTGTAAAGGAATAGGAATAAGTGTCGATTATGTATAAAGAAACTCAAATCTAACCTGCAAATCTAACCTGATCGAAGATTTCAGGAATCTGTACCATATAAAAAACGGAAAGAATGCGATATGAGAGACGCAGTACTCATCCGCTGGTACAGATTGCTAAAAAAATTACAACCCACCTCCGGCTGACCCCGGTAAAACCCGGGGTTTCTTTTTTTGAAAACGAAACCCCAGATTCCCATAAATCCTATATGAGTATTAAAAACTGTATTAAAATGATGTTTAAGGTTTCGATTTTCCACGCTCATTAGAAAGTAACAAGAAATCAGAAGGAATAACACCTTTTTTGTCAAAGGACTGCTAATGTAGAAGTTACCAGAAGAAAGAACAACTTATTTAGTAAGGGGCTAAGTAGGATTGTGACACATGAAACAATACCCGACCTTTTGTATGCCTTGTTGCTACAAGATTTCCCCGAAAGCCTGGTCGTTGTGTTATTCGTCTTCAGCCTTTTAAACCTGCGTTTGCGGGATAAAAGAGTGATAATTATCGCCATTCTAATGACAATTTCTAACCTTGTACGCCTACTCCCCATTGCAAACGGGATGCACTCGGTGGTAATAACTATCCTGCTGGCAATGTACACGCGGTTTTTTACCGGAGTCAAATTAAGCAGGATTTTTTTCTCCATTTTGATTTGCGCTTTCATTACTGAAGCATTAACGTTTACGTATTCCGATCCACTTTTAAAAATTACCGGCATACCCTACGAAACCGCTTTCGCCAATCCGTTTTTGAGATCCGCGTTTGCCCTTCCTTACGAGATAGTGCTTGGTTTGGCGGCTTTATGGAAGAACCATTATAACTGTAAAAAGGGACTTTTATCCGCGATACAGAAAAACGAATAAGTAAATTATTACATTTACAAGTAAATATCAGAAGGGTAAACATAAATTATGTCGAATAAGGGCTTAATGTAAGGTTTACCTCTGAAGGAAATGCTTGCATAAGGAGGTTGTTGGCCATAGTTCATACATCTTTTCCAAACGAGCTTTATGCTCTCCTGCTTCAAGATTTTCCGGAAAATCTTGTGATGACATTATTTGTTTTCAGTATGTTAAATCTACGGTTATGGGACAAAAGAGTCATCGCCATTTCTTCATTACAGAGCGTGACGAACCTTATACGCCTTTTACCCATAGCAAATGGACTCCATTCAATCATTCTGCTTATATCACTAGTTATTTATACACAGTTTTTTACTAATAAAAGTTTAAGCAAGATTTTTGCTGTTGTTCTAATATTATTCATCATCGCGGGAGGGTTAGAGCTCACTTATTCCGGTGCGTTATTAAAACTTACCGGTCTATCTTACGAAACCGCTTTCGCCAACCCATTTTTAAGGGCAGGTTTTGCTCTTCCTTACGAAATAATTCTATTATTGCTATCTTTAGGTAAAAACTATTATAATAATAGAAAAGGATTACTCACACATTAATATGCTAATTTAAGGAAGGTGTTAACTTGTCAGGGTTTAATTTTGTACGCCCCGCCGCGAGTTATTTAAAAGAAAAATTAAGCCTAACTACAGAAGAAGAAGAAATTGCGGTTTTCGGTATGCAATTAATCATTTATGCCTTGACCGGGGCAGTATCCGTGCTTGCTATAGGATGGCTCTTAGGGTGTTTCTGGACTACCTTGACAGTTTTTATGACTGTTGTTGTTCTGCGTCTTCCGTCCGGTGGAGCACATAGCGGTTCCCCGTTAGTATGCGCCATAATAGGAATGGTTGTCACTCCTGCCCTTGGGAAGTTGGCTCAAATGGCCGCTCCTTTTTTCAATTTTTTTAGTTTATCCTTGATCGTTGTCTTGGGTCTCATTTCATCCGTAATCACTTTCAGCCGCTTAGCTCCAGTGGATTCTCCGGCTAAACCGATCACAGATACCACACACCGAAGAAAGCTGCGGTTTTACTCGATATTACTTATATTTGTTTTTGCGGTTGGACAGTGTTGGCTTATATTTAACGGGAGGGCTTTTGATCTTGTCTGGGCCGTAAGCCTCGGTCTCTGGTGGCAAGCCTTCAGCCTGACCGGATCAGGACACCGGTTTGCCGTTTTTACAGACAATTTATTAATGAAAGGAGGTGAATAGGATGAAGCGTCTCTTCTACTCTTTGTTTTTGCTGCCGGTGGTTTTCAATATTCTGGTTGCTGTTGCGCATGCGGGAATTAGGCCAGCTTGTAATCTGTGGGTTTGGCATCAGCCGGAGGTGCCCAAGTCTTTGAGGAAGTAAGTTAGCAGAGGGGGGAACAGAGGCTGTGCCCGGCGCCTGGGCGAAACGTGTTACACTACTTTCTGGGGATGAGTCATTATAGCTGTTTGCCCGGGCGCCGGGAAGCGGTAATACGCGCAATCAAAAAATTAAAGCTGCTCAGCCTAACAGGAGAACGACATGCGCGAATGGGAAGAAAAAAGAGCCGAGGATTTGGCAGAGTACATTTTAATAACGCAGATCGTCTCTCTCTTGCTTTTTTCAATGATTATAGCAAGTTTCTTCAATCTTAAGCTGGGATCAAACCTTAAGGACATTTACAAACTCTATCCTTTTCATGCACTTTTTCTTTTGTACATATTCGTTTATATTTTAAATCGATTTTTTTCGAGAAATGCCTTACCGCCCAAGATAGACGAGATACTTTTAGTGGTCATCACCTTATCCCTTACCTTCGGTTTCTTGTGGTACAGCAAGGATTTTTTCGCCGCCAAGATCTTAATTATTATTCCCGCGATCATCGCCGCAACCGCTTTCGGAAAGTATGCAGGGATCGGTGTCGCCGTCATATCCGGCGCGCTTCTGTTTTTTTTTGATTACGGAATGCTTCATGCTTTGCCGGATATCGTTTTTCAAACGGACCTCATTGTTGGCAGCGTAGCCGCATTTTCGGCATGGATCATGGGCGGTTTGATGGAGATAGAAAAAAACACCCAGCGCGAACTGATTAAGCTTGCGGATTACGACCATCTGACCGGCTTGTACAACCACCGTTATCTTCAGGAAAAACTGGCGCTATCCTTACAAAAAGCCGTTTCTGAAAAAGCTCCTGTCTCCGTTATTATGTTTGATATCGAGCAGTTCCGGTACTACAACGCGGTTTGCGGTTATCAAAAAGGCGACGACATCCTGACGGTAATAGGCAAGACGCTATTAGCGAAGGTTGAGGAGCCGTTTTTTGCGGCGCGGTTCGGCAGCGACGAATTTGCGGTAGTCTTTCCGGGTTTAGACAAGGATGATGCCCTGAAGAACGCGGCGGAACTTGATCGGGAAATCAGGGCGCGGGTTATGGAATTTCTTAGCGGCAGTGAAAAGTGTTCAAAACCGTTTACTATCTCGACGGGGTTCGCCGGGTATCCCGGCGACGGCGATGAGGCGCTGCCCCTGATCCGTACGGCGGAGAACGACCTGTTCCGGACAAAATACAGCCGCGGTAAACCCTACCTCTATCAATCGGTATTAAGCGAGATCAGCACGCTGAAAATCAAGGACGCCTTCCCCACCCTTCAAACCCTGGTGACGTTGATAAACACTAAAGACAAGTACACCTTCGGGCATTCGGAGCGGGTAATGTCTTACTCCCTTGCCCTTGCGGAGAAACTTAAGCTTTCCGAAGAGGAGAAGGATTTCTTGCGGTACGGCGCCTATCTTCACGATATAGGGAAGATAGAGATCGAAACCTCGATCTTGAACAAAGAGGGTTCTTTGGACAAGGATGAATGGACGATAATGAAAAATCACGCCGTGTACGGCACCGGAATAATCCAGCCGTTGGCGGCCTTCAAAGAAATAGTGCCGGTTGTCCGGTTCCACCACGAGAACTACGACGGTTCGGGTTATCCCGACGGGTTGCGCGGCGAGGAAATCCCATTGCTCGCGCGAATCCTGCGCATAGCTGACAGTTTCGACGCTATGACCACCGATCGGCCTTACCGTAAGGCATTAAGCTTTTCTGAGGCCTGCCGCGAGATAGAAAGGTGCGCCGGGCGGTTTTATGACCCATCGCTGGTACCGGTGTTTCTTGAAGCCGTGGAAGACGTTTTCGAAGCGGTTAAAGATGTCAAGGAAAGAAAGCAGGTTACCGATCTCGAATAAAACTGCATAACACTCAATGTCACCCCTCTCCCGCCTTACCAGTTCCGGATGTGTGCAATTCTACGTTTCTTTTACTGAAGCACCTTTTGAGTATCGCAGGTTTATGGGGGTGATATTTAACGCTTTAATCCAATTAAGCCTATTCGGTTTTACTGAAAGCAAGCATCCCAAGTCCGATCATCACCAGGGAAAATACTAGTAATACGGCGACATCTACAGGTATTGTCCTTGCTACCACGAAGGAGCGTGACGGTGAGCCGGCGAAGATGACGTTGCGCAGGCGCAAAGCATCTCTACCCTACCGCATTAGTTCGGCCAGTTTTGTTATTCCTTTTACCATCCGCTGGGCTCGATTCGTACGTACTACTCTATGTCGACGACGGACCGCCTGTTTTTCGTTGTCGTCATCCATTAACAACGCCGCCCCGGCGACTATTCCGAGGAGGCTCCCGGTGATCAACCCGCGCCAGAAGGACATCGCTTTCCACCTCCGCTTTATGTCAAAACCTTATGATACATAAAGGCTCATCGTTATGCCGGCTTAACATTGCACGTGGAACAGCCCGAAATAACCTTGAACCTTGAACCTTGAACCTTGAACCTTGAACCTTGAACCTTGAACCTTGAACCTAATACAACGCCTCGTTAGCGGGGTCAAATCTTTCAAGGCAACCGTCTTCGTCGATATCGAAGACCTGCACCCCCTCTTTATCGAGGCGGTATTCAATGCAGCAATCCCAGCAGAAGTAGTGTTCAACCCCGACCTTACCTGTAGCCCTGCCGCCGCAAATCGGGCAGTCCACGTTTTTAACCTCCTTGATTCGAACATCTTCCACTTCTGAGTGTTGCCGGATATCACCTCTATTATGCCCCGGCTTAAAATAAAAAATGCCGCAAAGGAAAGAGGGGTCGGCCGTTAGGATGGCAAACCCCCTGTTTTACATCTTCAATCACCTTTATCTAGATGGTGTATAAGCAAAGTCTAACCATATCATGCGTTTATCTGCTTAAAGAGGCGCAGAATCATACTGGCGGTTTCCGCCCTGGTGATATCATCCTGCGGGCGGAAGGAGTTATCCGGGTGGCCGCCGATAACCTCTTTTGCCAAAGCTACGGCTACAGCCCTCTTTGCCCAGTCCGGAATCTTATTGCTGTCGGTAAAGCTAAGGGTCGCCGGAGCGATGGGACCGAATTTATCTTCGAGCACACGTGACATTAACGCCGCTTCTTCCGTCCTGGTGATAAGTTTTGAAGGTTCAAAGGTCAGGCTGCCGTCAAGATGCGGGTAACCCCTGATCAGGCCTTCCCTGGCGGCGGCTGCCGCATCCGACCGCGCCCACTCCGGAATGCTGCCGGCATCCTTAAACTTCTGCAGATCCTGTTCGGTTCCGGGGGATGTTTTCAGCGCCCGGACCAGCATGCATGCCGCTTCCAGGCGGGTGATTTTTTTATCCGGCCGGAACGTTCCGTCCGGGTAGCCGGAGATGATTTCCTGTACACACAGTTGTTGTACGGTCTCCTTGGCCCAGTGGTCATTCATATCAGTGAAATCACAGAAAGGAGGAACCACAGTCGTCTCTATACCGGTCGTAAAGCTAAAGGCATAATCCTTAGCCAGTTTATTACCCGAAGTATCAGCTATTGAGCCGGCGGGAATAGATACCGTGTAAGTCTCGTTGTAGTGCAGATTTCCAGCTGGATCCATTGTGAGCATAGAGCCGCTGATGCTTTTGGAGAAGGCGGTATCCTTGCCCTGGGCGTCCCGTAATATAATCTTCCCGTATGCGGCTACGTCACCCTCCTTGATATTCTCGTCAAACGTAACTGTAATGGTCTTGTTTTCTCGCACATCTTTAGCCTTGTCCATCGGATCGGTGCTTTTAACCTGCGGCGGGGTTGTGTCCCCACTAGAGTCACCGCTGCCTCCTCCGCCGTTGCTCTGGGTGGAAAAATCGAAGGTGTAAGAGCCTGCGAGGGCGTTATTCGCTATGTCCTTCACCGCAGCGGCTGGAATGTACACGGAATAGCTGGTGCTGTATGCAAGGTTGACGGACGGATCTATGGTTAATACTTTCCCGCTTATGTTGCAGGCACGGGACACTGTTACCGTACCTGCCTTAAGCGTAATATCGCCGAAGTTGGCGTCTTGCAGCACGTTTTCGCTGAAGGTCACGGTGATGGTCTTGTTGACCGGAACGCCGGTGGCGTTATTCGCGGGGTCGGTGCCGGTCACGGTCGGCGCTGTAATGTCGTTCTCTTGTTCGGTCGTAAAGCCGAAGGTATAGACACTTGCCAGAATGTTGTCGGCGGCGTCCTTTACGGCGCCCGCCGGAATGGTTGCCGTAAAAGCGGTGTTATAAAACAAATCGGCATCCGGATTAATGGTCAACACTTTGCCGGTTATGGATTTGGTTGCCGCCACGGTGTTATTGCCGGCGTCCTTAAGCGCGATATCGCCGAAGTTGGCGCCTTGCAGCACGTTTTCGCTGAAGGTCACGGTGATGGTCTTGTTGACCGGAACGCCGG
>JBFMBK010000012.1:84363-94948 GCA_040755295.1 Bacillota bacterium
GTTATGGATTTGGTTGCCGCCACGGTGTTATTGCCGGCGTCCTTAAGCGCGATATCGCCGAAGTTGGCGCCTTGCAGCACGTTTTCGCTGAAGGTCACGGTGATGGTCTTGTTGACCGGAACGCCGGTGGCGTTATTCGCGGGGTCGGTGCCGGTCACGGTCGGCGCTGTAATGTCGTTCTCTTGTTCGGTCGTAAAGCCGAAGGTATAGACACTTGCCAGAATGTTGTCGGCGGCGTCCTTTACGGCGCCCGCCGGAATGGTTGCCGTAAAAGCGGTGTTATAAAACAAATCGGCATCCGGATTAATGGTCAACACTTTGCCGGTTATGGATTTGGTTGCCGCCACGGTGTTATTGCCGGCGTCCTTAAGCGCGATATCGCCGAAGTTGGCGCCTTGCAGCACGTTTTCGCTGAAGGTCACGGTGATGGTCTTGTTGACCGGAACGCCGGCGGCGTTATTCGCCGGGTCGGTGCCGGTCACGGTCGGCGGATCTGTATCAGGCGCCTGAATTGTAACCGTTGCGGAAAAGGTTGTGTGGCTGATTGACGCGCCGCCTTCGGCTCCCAGAAGGGTGTTACTGAGCGTCAGGGCGCTTGAACCTACCGCTTTTGCATTGAATTTGACAACCGCGGCGTTGCCTGTGCCGGAGAAAGCATCGGAAGCGGAAAGGACTATAGCGCCGTATTCAACAAACCCTGCGCTGTTATCGATTGTCTTTTCGACCTCGAGCGGACTACTGAAAACGTTTCCCTTAGTGACCTCTAAAACTTCAAGCAGCGCAGGGTCAAATGCCAGTTTAAACTCGGTTCCCATCAATCCCTGGACATCTCTCACCTCAATGTTGACCTGGAATTCCTGACCCGTGACTACAACTGCCGGCCCGACGGGGCCCAGTGTCGTTCCGGCCGCCCATAAAGGAACCGCCAAGCACAACAGGGCCAGCATTCCTAAAAGGGTAAATACGAGTGTTCTTCGCTTCAAAACTCAGTTCCCCCTTTGACGTATAATTACGAGAATACTGCTATTTGCCGATATTCTGAGCTACTCTCAGCAGGTCCAGGATATTGACCTGGCCGTCCTTATTGACGTCTGCGATCTGGGATTCTCCCGTAACGGGTCCCATTTTGCTTGCCATCCACAAGAGGTCCAGAATGTTGATCGAACCGTCGCCGTTCATGTCGCCGACATAAAGGGTCACCGGTTCCACTTCGGTGAATCCGCTTTCCGTCAGGGTGACAGACTTTACAGCCTTTTTCCAACCGGGGCGGCTGAACTCTACGTTACAGTTTCCCGGCTGCAGACCGGAAAGCTCGTAGTAGCCGCTCGATATGGTAGTCGTTTGTGTTTCCGTCCCGCTCTGGGATGCTTTTACGGTTGTTCCCAGGTGGTCCGGCTCCGGATCACTCGGTTGAATTTTCTCAAGGAACGCAAAGCCTTTAACCCCGGCGCCACATCCCGCGGTAACGTTAATCTCCCGCTTGTCTGCGCTTGACCAGAGTACGGGTGAAGGATTTGTTTGCGCATCGTAAGGGTAGTTGTTTATATAAACCATAAATGTTACCGGTTTACCTTCATCGGAAGAATAACCCTGAACGAGCAATTTCGGCTGGCAGGGGTCGTCCGCAGGAATACCGTATTGTCCGCCGCTAAAAGTGAGTTCCCCGCGCAATTCCCCGTCGATAAACGCCTTAATGGTTCCCGAGACGACCGGTTGTATATTTCCATTACAGTCCTGAGATGCCGTACCGTAATAAATAGCCGGGAGGGACGGGATTTCATCCGCCATGGCCGCACCTGTTACGGCCATTAAGAAGAATATGGTGCACAAGCCAACAAATAAATTTTTAAAAGACTTTTTCCGTCGAAGAACCATATATCTCACCCCTGTACCACCTCCTTTAGCATCCTTAAATTCTCTCTAATAGACGTTCCACCATCACCGTTGCTTCCGCTCGGGTGACCACTTTTGACGGTTTGAAGCTTCCGTCGGGGTAGCCTGCAACAATGTCTGCCTGCGACGCAATGTCGACGGCTTGCCGAGCCCATAAAGGGATTTGCGCCTGGTCCGTGAAAACGAGGGAATTCCCTTCTTCAACGGTGACTTCTTGGGTCAGGGTCCTGCTTAAAATAGCCGCAAGTTCCGTCCTGGTGATCGGCTTCAGCGGCTGGAAGGTTGTATTGCCGCCGGCCTCGGGATAACCCTTTATCAGGTCTTCTCCCAACGCCGCCGCGATTGCGTTTTGAGCCCACACCGGGATGGTGTCTTTGTCGGCGAACCCGGAGAGCATTCCCGTATCACCCGCCGGCAGGCCGAGGGCGCGGCTCAGTATGGCGGCGCATTCGGCACGGTTTATTGTGTTTTCCGGACGGAATGTACCGTCCGGATACCCCGCGACGATTCCTTTATAGACCATTTCCCGGATTGTTTCCGCTGCCCAGTGATTGTCGATATCGACCAAGGAGGTTGGCGGAATGACGGTAGGAACAAGATTTATCTTGTAAGAGAAGACGGAAACCGGGCTATAACAGTTATTTTTTACACTAACCGCCTTTATCGTAATGTCGTTGTTTATGGTTATGGCCCCGGTGTATTTGTCAGCGGTGGAACTGGTTTTGGGATCGCTTTGGTCGGTGGTATAATAAATTGTTCCGCCTCCGGTAAGATACAGGCTGACTACTACGCTTTTGTCATAGCTTCCCGCCGGGGGTTGGGCCGTAGGCGCCGCAGGAATCTGCGAAGTTGATGCTCCTCCTCCCGATGTACCGGTTCCGGAAGTTGAATCGGCGGGAATATCAACGATTATATTCACTTGCTCCATTGCGCCGGGTTGGTATTTAACTTCGGACGGTTCGGTTTGTGTTTGATACTCTTTTCCATCTACTACAACGAGGAACACAACGGATTTGTTTAAAACACTTATTTCCCCTTCAAAGGTCGCGCTGTATTTTCCTCCTGACATTGTAGACTCCGTATATGCCTTTTCGTCTATCAAAACCCTAATTGTACCTGTTTTCTGGACCGGTGCTCCGCTTTTATTTTTGACCGTACCCTCGTAGGATGTGGGCACTATCGGTTCATAACCCAATGCCGTACTGCAAAGTGTGACAACTATAACGAGCGCCGAAAAAACCACGAGGAAACTTCGTTTACATCGATTCATGGTAATACTCCTTCCTTTTCGAGTATCTGTAACAGGCGCTGAACCATGACCGCGGTTTCGGCGCGTGTTACCTGGTTTTGCGGCCTGAAAGTGCCGTCCTGGAATCCCTTGATCAATCCTGATTCTGTTGCGATTTTGACCGATTCCAGCGCCCAACCGGGGATTTGAGACCGGTCTGTGAAATTGGTCTCTGGGACGGGATGGACGCCGACGGTTTGAGCAAGCGCCCTGCTCAGTACCGTGGCAAGCTCAACCCTGGTAAGCGTTTTTGCGGGAAGGAAAGCTACTTTGCCACCGGGTCCCGGATAACCATGAAGCAAGCCTGTCCCAAGGACTGACGCGATGCTGTCGTATGCCCAGACGGGGACATCCGTTTTATCATCCAATGCGTCCAGATATTCCGCTTCGCCGTTGCCCAGACTTAAGACACGGGAAAGCACTGAGGCGAATTCGGCGCGGGTGATTGTGTTTTCGGGCCGGAAGGTGTGATCTCTATAACCGCTTATAAAGCCGTCGTCCAGCAACTGCTGAATTTCCTCGGCTGCCCAGTGATCCTGTAAATCGGCAAACGCTAACGGGATACTGGCTTCCGCGGCGTAAACAATAACGTTTACGCGCTCTTTGGCCCTGCTTTCCCAAATTATTTTGCCGGACGTTCTTGTGGGCTGCGGTTGACCGTTGATGTCAACTTCAAAGGACACTTCCGCCCCTGTTAAGTCATGGTCGCTGTACACGAGTAAACGCTTAATACGGTAATCGTCGGCCGGCAAACCAAAGCATCCGTTTAAAAAATGAATTTCTCCGCACGGTGCTCCGTAAGCGTATGCACGGACAGTGCCGAAAGCCACCGGACGTCCGCTTTCTGTTTTTACCGTTCCGTAATAAATAGCGGGGAACGGTACAGACGATTTAGTTGTCGATTCCGGTTGGGAAAATCCCGGAGCGGCATGTAGGACTGAAAACAACATTACTGCGCTTATAACGAAAGTATTTACGTATCTACTGGAGATTCTGTTCATTCTAAAAACCCCTTAGTGAATGTCTGCGATGTAAAAGCCGGAGGAAAAGTTACCTGCGCGGCGCTCGCCGCGCAGGTAACGAAACTGTAAGTCTTGCAGGGTCTAGGGATCAACCAGCTCCAGCTGGGTCTCTGCAACCAGCGTGGCAGGCTGAGTAAGATAGAGCCAGTAGCCGTCGCCGTTGAACACCGTGTAATACTTGTCGTCAAGATACCAAGTTTGATCCGGGATTATATCCGCGGCTACAAACGGGGCCAGGTTGCCCAGGTCGTTGACCGGGTATGCTGGTGTCCAATTATCAGGCAAACCGCCCGGATTGTACACCTTCTTGCACTGGTCGCAGGTGGTTCCCAGCATCTTGTACAGTGACGACGGTTGAGAGTATTCGTCCCATGGATACCACTCAATGTATTCCCACTGACCGCGATCCAGGGATGTTCCTACGAGACTCCAGCCTTGAGGCAGGTCTCTGGTAGGAGGTATGGTACCGCCCGGATGGTCCGTGCGGTCAAAGATGTACTTCGCAAGGAAGTAATCACCATCGGGATTCTGTTTCGTCTTAATGAAATAAGCGTGGAGCGGATCAAGCTGTTGGGTCGTAACGGCGTTCCAGGTCTTGTTTTTTTCGTCGTAGGTCAGAGCGTCGGTGTAGTTGGATCCGACAAGGCTGCACATGGTTCCCGCGCCTGCAAGCTTCTTAGGCGTGGAGATAACCTGCCAGGTGTCTTCCTTTACAAAGCGATTCATTTCCACCGGAGAGCAGAATGGATTCTGGTGGAGCAGGGCTTCGCCGTATGCATTGCGCTCTTCATTGACTAGTTTTACCAGCAGTAATTTGCCTTCTACGGTACGGTTGGTGTAAATATAAATATCGGATTTATAAATATCGTAGCTCACATTCGGGTGTACATAAGTATCCCCGCTGGTGAATCTGCCCTTGTGCTCGAACTCAACCACGCCTTCGGTGTCCCACGTTGCCCAGTTGACCGGCAGCCGTGTTTTCGGATCAAGCAGTTCGACACGCATTTTCTGGGTCGGGTATTTATGGAACACTGAGACCTTTACCAGCCAGCCGGCCCTCGGGCTTCCGTCTGTGCACGGTACCTTCACGGAAGGCTCTACTTTTATACCAATACAGTTGACTTCGATATCGCACAATTGGTACAGTTTGTGAACGTCGTTGATGATGGAACTGGCCCGGATATTGATATTACCTTTGTACTCGGAGTCGGGATGGAACCATACGCTTACGCCGTCTGCGCCCGGGGCGATATACGTATGGTCGATTTGGCTTGCTTGAGCAGAGCAGTCCCTAGGGTTGCTGTAGAACCGGCCTGCGATTACTTCAGCGCCGCCGATATTCTGGAATGCCTTCAGGTCTACTTTGATGGGAGCCAGGTTACAGTTATTTACGCTGTCACCAATACGAACACAACAGGGATTGGTATTCATTGTTACGTTTCCGTACTTGTCGCGGAGGACGATTCTTAGTTCGTAACACTGGCTGCAGTCAAGCTGGGCGCCCAGATCATTCATGGTGATCGCAAAAGGCACTCCCGGCACAATACGAAAATCTCTGTAAGGATCCGACTGGACCCAGGCATGTGCCTTTGCCGCCGGTGGTACGATACCACGCAAGATGTGATTGCGGTTTACGGCATTTGCGTTCTTGATATCCTCAATGGATTCGGCCGGAACCTTCCAGCTGTCCGCGGTATCGAAGTATTCGACGGCTTCGTCGACGTTCTCATCCCTGACTTCGATGGTGCGGGCTACAACATAGTAGGTTCCCGGGCATGCCGGTAAGGTAAGTTGGGCCTGGAATCTGCCGTTCGAATCGGTATGCGTAACAACAGGCTGAATAGGCACGCCGGAGCAGGGGTTTAGATGAATGTCTCTTGACGTACAGTCCTTAACCCATTGGTCTGTGTTAGGGTCCTGCGCCAGCCTGCCGGTTGCGCTGTCGCGTATTTCGACTACCACCGGCCAGGACGTGTAAGCCCACGGCGCTCCGTCGGTCCTCAAAACGCGCCCGAAGAACGTCACCTTTTGGCCGTTTACCATGCAACCCAGATCGCACTTTACGTCGATGTTGCCGACGGTCTCCACCACGTTCAGGTTCATACATTCAAACCAGTCGCAGACGAGGCTTTGTACAGAGGTTACACAGTATTTGCCGTATTCCCTTGGATTCTTGACCCTGAGGCCCTCGATCTTGAAACCGGTAACGGTTCCCTCCCGCGGGAAGCTCTGACTTTGAATGGTAAGAGACACGAGGTCCCCGTTAAAGTCGATACCTGAAGGATGCCCTGTCACTATTAACACGTTTTCTTTAATACAAGGAACCACCGGAACGGTGTAAACGGCGCCGTCAACCGTTACGTAGACCGTCAGCGTTTTCCCTCTAGCCTCGTTAAAGTTGTCCGACTCGGGGAAAGGAAACCCGAATTGAATGTTGTCATCACAGAACAGGTCAAGGTCTTTCTGCAGGCCGGTGGCCTCGATGGTGTAATCGTAGATGTGATCGGCCTTTACTACGTTGGTATCCGTCCCGTCAATAGGGTCGCTGCCGGGCACGTAGATTTCCATATGCGCGGCAAGCGCCGTCCCGGCGAATGCGAAACAACATAAAACAAATACGGCGAAGAATATTGTAGCCTTGCGCCATCTGATATTAATCGGCATTAAAGGCCTCCTCCCTCTTGGAATCTTTGAATTAACCGATTCGGTACCATAGACTCCGGATCAATTCTTCCTCTTGAACCCAATTGCAGTGGGCATACATCACCCCTTTCATATGGCGGCCTATGATTATGCGCTTCCCTTCCGGTTAATTAATATATGTTTATAAGAAACTGGGAAACGCTGGGCCATTTAGTTTTACTTGGCTGCAACCAACGGGAACAATTGTTTTGAAAAGCGCCTGTCGAACAGTCAATATAAATTACTAAATATCCCGCAGTTCGTTGACAACCGACAATCGACGAATGTAAAAAGCCGCACTAACCTTTCGGACGACGTTATAAGGACCGGAAGACCAAAACCATTTTTCGCCGAGTCTCGAAAATCTGTAACTTCCGGCAGCATGTACTTACAGCACAAATAGAACCATGAGGAATTGTGAGCGCATACACCCCCTGTACTTTGTCCGACCCTCCCGCACCGAGTGCCGAGAGTCTGCCGAACCTGCGGCGGGCTATATTTTTTATATTCCTTTCGTAGGCTGAATATTTTTGTTGTTAACTGTTATATTTGTTAGTATATAGATTATATGGCACATATTACATATTAGGATATATCATGAATCGAGCGACAACAAGAAGGAAAAAAGTAGTAAATATTAAGATGGTATGATTAGTACTTGGCGAGGATATGAAAAGGGTGTGCCGAATTAGAAGCCAACGATGGCTCTGATTTGAAGAGATCGTATAGACAGATAATGGTATTAGGCTATGGATTATGGTGCCTTAGAGGGGGGATAATTTTGTTCCACAACTATTCTTCGAGGATAGTATAAAAAATTCGCGACGGGAAAGAACACGGGTTAATGGAGGAATCATGAGATTAAGTCGGCTAAAATTTGGGCGTTTATAACGGACGGCTTTCGCTTTCGTCTGCAAGCCTAAGCGAAAAGGCCAGTGCGCGGGCTTCAGACCGGTTCTTGACGCCGAGCTTCTGAAAGACGTTTTTAATATGTGTTTTTACCGTTGACTCTGAAAGCACCAACTTTCGAGCAATCTCCTGATTGGAAAGATTGTTTTTCAACAAGGAAAGGACTTCCCTTTCTCTTCCTGTCAAGGGGCTGAAATCCGCCGTGAACCTTTCTTCCCTGTTTACGAAAAAGTCAGGCCAAAGGCGGGGTATGCACAGGACTCCCGCCTTAACTATGAGCTCAAGCGCGAGGATTAATTGGCGCGGAAGAAGGCGAACCGGCAAACAACCCCGCACGCCGACCCGTAGGAGACTGAACAGGTCATAATCTTTCGGATCCTCCACGAGTAATACCGGAAGTGTAAATGGGCATTTTACGTGAAGCTCCGAAATGATGGAGAAAGGGTTTTCGTCCTCAAGCTTCCAGACCACCACGTCCGGGTATAGAAGTGAAGCTGTTTCGACCAGTTCGGTGACAGATACGGCTCTTATAACTTCAAAGAAGCCATTGTTTTTTAGGGCTGCGGCCAGACTCTCGCGCCAGTGGGGCGACCTGCCGCTTAACAAGACCCGGAATTCACTCATTATTTCCTCCAATTACGCTTGCCGGGAAAATGGTTCGGTGCAAGAAACAATCCTTCTTACAAGCTTTTATTTATTGACATTAGCCAAAGATTTAAAAAATCCTTCCACATCTTTACAAATTATATTACATAATTGGAGGCAACTTCTCTTTTAAAAAAATGGTTGTCTATTTTTGTATCTGTGAGCGTGCCTGAAACAAACCGCGCCCCATCTTGAATAAATATCTAAGCTCGTCCAGGCGAAGAAGAAAACCTAGGAACAGGAAAACGGTTCCTCCTACTGCTATGTCAAGGCATACGCGGGTAAGAAGCGGGAAGAAACCTCCGGCAAAATGCCCCGCGAGGCATCCGTCGAGCAGGTAAACGGCCAAGCCCATGATGACGGACACCGTAGTCGTTCCTGCAACAAAGGGGAAGAAAGAACTGCCGAATAACCCCGGGAGGCGCCGCTTAAGAATCCAGGAAAGGACGAACATGTTAAGCAGCGCGGTAAGCGAGGTTGCCAGCGCCAGCCCGGCGTGCTGTAAAAATCGGATAAGCAAAATATTGAATAAAAACTTTACCACAAGCGTGGATGCCAATACGAGAAACGGGGTGCGGGTGTCCTGCATGGCAAAAAAGCCGCGTGTCAAGGGCAGGTTTAAGCAAGAGCCCGCAAAACCCACGGAATAAAAAAGAAGGGCGAAAGCGGTCATTTGCGTGGCATGCGCATCGAAGGCGCCGCGTTGGTAGAGCAAAGCCACCACCGGTTCACGCAGAACTATGAGACCTACCGTTCCCGGGATTCCCAGCAGGAGGACCATTTTTATGGCGCGCTGTAAGATAGCCGCCATATCCCCTCTCTTTTCGCCGGCCATCATGTGGCTTAATGTCGGGAAGACTGCGGTGGTTATCGCGGTTACAAAAAGGCCCTGGGGGATGCTAATCAGTTTATTGGCGAAACTTAAGGATGAGATGCTCCCTTCAATTAAACCGGAAGCCAGGCGCCAGTCAACCATTGTATAAATCATACCGACACTGGAGGACAGCATGACCGGCAGGACCATTGTCAGCACGCGGCGCAACCCGGGATCGCGCAGGTTGAAATATAAGGAATAGCGGAAATTCATCGAACGAAGCGCTGGGATCTGTATTAACATATAAATGACACTTCCGGCCATAGCGCCCAGCGTAAGTCCGTAAACACCATAATATTTACCTGCCAGCAAGGCCGCAAGTATTATGACGATATTCATGGCAACAGGGCCTGCGGCGGGCGGTCCGAAAACGTTGTTGGCGTTGAGAATGCCTTGAAATATCCCGGCAAGGACCATGAATATAACGGCAGGCATTATAATGGTGATCAACCTGGCGGTCAGCTGCAGGGTTTCCGGTTGGAAGCCGCCGGCCATCATACGGGCGATGACGGGCGCGCCAAGCATCCCAATCAGGGCAAAAGCAATAATTATTATTGTAGCAACGTTAATCACAAGGCTCATAAGCCGGGACGCTTCTTGGCGACGGTTTTGACCGGCGTATTCTGCGAACAGCGGTACGATAACCGCCGCCAGACCCAGTCCGATAATACCCAGGAAGGCGTTAGGAATCAGAGAAGCCACAAAGAAGGCGTCCGTCGGACCGTGACTTCCAAAACGGTAGGCGATAGACGCGTCCCTGCCATAACCGGCAAGGCGGGAAAGCAGGCTAAGTCCGAGAACGACAACGGTAGCACGGGCGATCGTTTTACCGCTGCCCATGTTTACCGCATTCGAATATTTTAACTATGGTTATTGGACTTTTCTTCAATTGATGGATGCTCCTATAACCTGCTCAAATCACTATTAATTCTACCACATTCGAGCCCGCGGCCCAAGAAGGCGAAAGAAATAGTCCATTTCCTCCTGAAGGTCATAAACCTTGTTGTATAAAGTAATACACTAAAGTAAAATGAATTTAATATAGTTTTTCAATGAGGTTAAGGTATTGTATGACAAGCACATCGGCAATGCTTGATTATGGATTGGTTTATTGTACGGCCGTTATCGGTTGCATGGTGTGTTTATCCCTTGCCCTGATCCTTGCAGGGTATGACGTGTACGAAAACCGCTTTAGGATATTGGCTTTCGCCTTAATTTGTGGCGTTTATTGCACCGTTCTCTTCTACGGTCCCCAGTCATTACGAGTTGCCT
>JBFMBK010000013.1 GCA_040755295.1 Bacillota bacterium
CGGCCGAATTCAAAACTGGGGACAGATTCTATTGCAGTTGTCGATTTTCTTCCCGGATAAGGTGAAATCTTATCTGCGTTAGGAGTGGTTGGACAAGGGCAAAAGCACAAAACTATTTACAGACCCAAGGCTGCCGATGTTAATTAAAGATATTCCCTTATTTAACAACTTAACCACTCAACTTTGCACTTATTAGTGGAGTAGTTTAGTGGGTAAGTTGTTTGGATACCCTTACTCAACAACTTGACCACTTAACTTTGCACTTACTTGGTACTGACTTGCAGAACGGGTGGAATGAAATATGAGTTTCTGGAACGGCAAAACGGTCGCGGTAACAGGTGGGGCCGGGTTCCTCGGCTCTTTCGTGGTAGATAAGCTCCGCGAGCGCGGCTGCCGGCAAGTTTTTGCTCCACGCAGCCGGGATTACGACCTGCGGCGGCTGGAAGAAATCCGGAAGCTCCTGCGCGACACCGGCCCGGATATCGTCATCCATCTTGCCGCGCGGGTGGGCGGCATTGGCGCGAACCGCGTCCACCCCGCCGAATTTTTTTACGACAACCTTATGATGGGCGTTCAATTGATGCATGAATCCTGGCGGACAGGGGCGCAGAAGTTCGTGGCCGTCGGCACGGTGTGCGCCTATCCGAAATTCACGCCCGTGCCGTTCAGGGAAGAAAACTTCTGGAACGGCTACCCGGAGGAAACAAACGCTCCTTACGGCCTGGCAAAAAAGATGCTTCTGGTGCAGGCCCAGGCCTATCGTGAGCAGTACGGCTTTAACGCCGTCTACCTTCTTCCGGTTAACCTTTATGGCCCGAAGGACAACTTAGACCTTGAGACCTCCCACGTTATCCCGGCGCTCATCCGCAAGTGCGTGGAGGCCAAAGAACGAGGCGAGGAAAGCATAGAGGTTTGGGGAACGGGCCGGCCGACGCGCGAGTTTCTGTATGTGGAAGACGCCGCCGAAGGAATCCTGCTGGCTGCCGAGCATTACAACGGAAATGAACCGGTAAACCTCGGCTCCGGCCAAGACATCAGCATAAAGGACCTTGCCCGATTGATCGCCGACCTGGTCGGTTTTACGGGCGGTATTAAGTGGAATACCGGCAAACCCGACGGGCAGCCGCGCCGGCGCCTGGATACCCAAAAAGCACAGGAATACTTCGGTTTTAAGGCAACAACCACTTTTAAGGAAGGGCTGCGGCAGACAATCGACTGGTATTTGGCGCAACGAGCCGTAAAATAGCGCTACGGTAAGGAAGAGAGGCCCAAATTGGACAATAAGGAACCTATAACTGTGGTTATTAAACCTTCCCGCGGCTGGCTCGGGATAAACTGGCAGGAACTCTGGGAGTACCGAGAATTGCTGTATTTCTTCGTCTGGCGGGATATCAAGGTGCGTTATAAACAAACCGTGCTCGGTGCCGCGTGGGCGGTAATACAACCGTTCATGACCATGGTGGTCTTCAGCCTCTTTTTCGGCCATCTTGCAAAACTTCCTTCAGACGGGCTGCCTTATCCTATTTTCTACTACAGCGCCCTTCTGCCTTGGACATATTTTGCCAGCGCCCTTACGAGTGCAACCAATATAATAGTTGAGAACCAACGAGTTATCACCAAGGTGTATTTCCCGCGAATAATTTTACCTGTCGCGTCAGTAATGCCGGGCGTTGTTGACTTTGCTATCGCTTTTGTTATTCTTATAGGAATGATGGTATATTATCATATTACGCCGACCATGGCGGTTTTTACGGTAATACCTTTCTTGCTATTGGCTGTGGCTACGGCACTAAGTGTAGGCTTATGGTTTACAGCGATGAACGCGGTCTACCGTGATGTAAGGTATGTTGTCCCATTTCTGATTCAGTTTTGGATGTTCGTCTCTCCTGTGGTGTATTCAAGCAGCTTGATTCCCCAAAAATGGCGTATCCTTTATGGACTTAATCCGATGGCCGGCGTGATCGAAGGCTTCCGCTGGGCAGTGCTCGGCCAGGGACACCCCCCTGAACTGCTTGGAGTTTCCGTTCTAATGGTGGTATTCATACTTATTGGAGGACTTCTTTACTTTAGAAGGGTGGAAGGTACAATTGCGGACCTATTATAAGGCCGACGCAATGTACAAAGTAGCGCTTTGAAATACGTCACATGACCGTTGGGATTTGGGGGTTAAGCATATTAATGAATGGAATCTCTATCAGGGTAGAGAATCTTGGTAAACAGTATCGGATAAAACCACAAGAACGTTATCATGCGTTAAGGGACGTCTTAACGCAGAATCTAAGTGCTCCATATCGTATGTTGGTGTCGGCGTTAAGTGGAAAAACATCTGCCAAAGCCGAATCTCCTCGAGCAATTTGGGCATTAAAAGACATTTCTTTTCGAGTAAGACCCGGAGAGGTTCTTGGGATTATAGGACGTAATGGTGCTGGGAAAAGCACTCTTTTAAAAATTTTATCCCGGATAACCCAACCAACCGAAGGTTTTGCTGAAATCCATGGCCGGGTAGGTTCTCTACTTGAAGTAGGAACAGGCTTTCACCCTGAACTAACAGGCCGTGAGAATATTTATTTAAATGGCGCTATTCTGGGTATGAGAAAACGTGAGATAAAACATAAGTTTGACGAGATAGTAGCTTTTTCTGAAATTGATAAGTTTATTGATACACCGGTGAAGTTTTATTCCAGTGGTATGTATGTAAGACTGGCTTTTGCCGTTGCGGCTCATTTAGAACCAGAAATTCTCTTGGTTGATGAGGTTCTTGCGGTTGGAGACGCCTCTTTTCAAAAAAGGTGTATAGGTAAAATGAAAGAAGTTTCAGAGGGAGGCCGCACGGTACTTTTTGTAAGCCATAACATGCCGGCGGTAAACCGTCTTTGTGAACGAACTCTACTGATTGACCACGGTCAGATTATTCGCGATGGGCCAACAGCTGAGATAACAAGTTATTATCTTATGTCGGACCTTGGTACAAGCGCCCAGCGCCAATGGAAGGATGTTCAAAAAGCTCCGGGGGACCACATGGCAAAGCTTCGTTCTGTACGGATTTGTAACGCTGAAGGAGAAACTCAAGAATCAGTAGATATACGTCAACCGGTTGGAATTGAAATGGAATATTGGGTCCTTGACGATTCTCGCGTATTAACCCCCAATATTCATGTGTTTGATTCTCAAGGCACTTATGTTTTTGTTTCGAACGATTCGTATGACCCTGTCTGGGGTACTCAAGCACGACAAGCAGGTATCTGGAAAAGCACATGCTGGATTCCCGGAAACTTGCTTTCCGAAGGGACATATATAGTCGGAGTCGCTGTTTCTACGTTGGACCCGGTACAAGTTCACTTCTTCGAACGAGACGCTGTTTCGTTTCAAGTTATTGATAGTCTTGACGGAGATACTGCCAGGGGAAGATACACGAGACGGATACCCGGCGTGATTCGACCTTTACTCAAGTGGACTGCACAATACCAGTCATCAATCAGCTCTACCGAACCTTGAAAGGAGTAAATCATAATGAAGGTAGTCATCCTCGCTGGAGGTTTCGGTACACGCCTCTCCGAAGAAACGACGGTCAAACCTAAACCGATGGTTGAAATCGGTGGGAAACCGATTCTTTGGCATATCATGAAAATATATTCGTTTTACGGCTTTAATGAGTTCATTATTTGTTTAGGCTATAAAGGATATGTTATTAAAGAATACTTTTCTAATTACTTCTTACATATGAGTGATGTTACCTTCGATCTGAAAAATAATTCTATGGACGTTCACAGCAACCACGTTGAACCGTGGAAAGTCACACTAGTTGATACGGGCATAGAGACTTTAACAGGCGGACGTGTGAAGCGTGTCCAGCAGTACATCGGTAGTGAAACTTTTATGTTAACTTACGGGGATGGGTTAGCTGATATAAATATCAAAAAGTTGGTTGAATGTCATCAATTGAACAAACAATTAGCAACGATAACCGCTGTAAGACCTGCGGGGCGCTTTGGAGCTTTGGTCCTTGAAGATAGAGGCCAAGTCCAGTCTTTCGTTGAAAAACCTTCTGGAGACCGTTCTTGGATTAACGGCGGTTTTTTTGTGCTTGAACCGGAGGTTCTTCAATACCTAAAAGATGATAAAACCAGTTTTGAACGGGAACCGTTGGAAGCTCTCGTTCAAGACAAACAACTTATGGCTTATAAACATACAGGTTTTTGGCAACCTATGGACACCTTGCGCGATAAGAATACGTTGGAAGATTTGTGGAATTCAGGAAGCGCCCCATGGAAGGTGTGGTAGTTTGACACATTCAATGTTTAATGGCGTTTATAAAGATCGCACTGTATTAGTAACAGGTCACACAGGTTTCAAGGGATCCTGGATGGTGCTATGGCTAAGTTTATTAGGTACAAAAGTTATTGGTTACGCCTTAGATCCTCCCACCGAACCCAGCTTATTCAATTGCCTTAATCTGAAAGATAGAATTGTTGCTATAAAAGGTGACATTTGTAATTACAATCATTTAAAAAATATACTCGAAGAATATCGTCCTGAGATTGTCTTTCACCTAGCAGCTCAATCTTTAGTAAGATGTTCTTATTTAAATCCAGTTGATACTTTTACAATAAATGTAATGGGTACAGTACATTTACTTGAAGCAGTAAGACAAGTTGAGGGAGTTAAAGCTTTGGTCAACGTGACCAGCGACAAGTGCTATGAGAATAAGAATTGGATTTGGGGATATCGGGAAAGTGATCGACTGAGCGGCTCAGACCCATATAGTTGCAGTAAATCATGTGCCGAATTGGTTACAAAGGCTTATATAGACTCCTTCTTCGATCAAGGGAAACTCGGGTTATCTCTCGCTTCCGTCAGGGCAGGAAACGTTATCGGCGGCGGCGATTGGTCTGAAGATCGGCTTATACCCGACTGTATTAAGGCTTTCTCCCAAAACAAGCAAGTTGTTATTCGATACCCAAATGCCGTTCGTCCCTGGCAACATGTTTTAGAGCCATTGTACGGTTATATGCTGTTAGCGCAACGGCTTCTCCAAGATGGGCCGCAATTTATGGAGGCATGGAACTTCGGCCCCGATAATAATGCTGCGCAGCCCGTTAGGTCTATTGTAGAACAAATAGTTGAGATCTGGGGGGAAGGCGCCTCCTGGACCACCTCGGCGGACGAACATCCACCCGAAGCCAACTGTTTAAAACTCGACTGCGGTAAGGCAAAAGCAAGATTAGGCTGGTCTCCGCAATGGGACTTACCGTTTGCATTGAGACAAACCGTTGAATGGTATAAGGCTTATTACAGGAATAAAGACGTTTTTAATCTTACCGTTTCCCAGATTAAGAGCTACGAGGACCATCTTCTTCAGGAAGGACGCTAATCTCTCATGAACTGTAGGTTTTGTCACCACAAACTTAGACATTCATTTTTATCTCTCGGTTCTTCTCCTTTGGCCAACTCCTTCCTGTCGGAAGAACAGTTGCACCGGATGGAGCCATTTTACCCTTTGGATGTCTACGTATGCGAAAACTGTTTTTTAGTGCAGCTTAATGAATTCGAAAGCCCTGAAAATATATTCAGCGACTATGCATACTTTTCTTCCTTTTCAGAAAGCTGGCTAAAACATACTGAAGAGTATGTTTTGAAAATGACGGCGGCTTACGATATCAACCACCGGTCTCATGTTATCGAAATCGCCAGCAACGACGGTTATTTGCTTCAATACTTTGTAAATAAGGACATCCCCGTATTAGGGATAGAACCTGCGCAAAATGTTGCAGCGGTAGCGCAGCAGAAAGGGATTCCCACGGAAACGGATTTCTTTGGCTTACAAACGGCTGAACGGTTGGCATCGGAAGGAAAATATGCGGACCTCCTGATAGGGAATAACGTCTTAGCCCATGTTCCGAAACTGAATGACTTTATTGCAGGGTTAAAGGTTATTTTAAAACCACATGGCGTTATTACCATGGAATTTTCTCATCTTTTGAAACTTATTGAGGATGTCCAGTTCGATACCATCTACCATGAGCATTTTTCTTATTTTTCTTTCCTGACGATATCCAATATATTCGCTTCCCATGGTCTTTCCATCTTCGATGTTGAGGAATTGTCCACTCACGGCGGTTCTTTGAGAATTTACGCCAAACATCAGGAAGACCAATCCAAAGAAGTCTCCGGCCGGGTGCAGCATTTAAAAGAATACGAAAACCAACTCGGTTTTTCAAATATTGATTATTACCTTGCATTTTCCGATAAGGTAAAAGCCGTAAAGCGCCATATAGTAAGTTCTCTTATTAAGTTTAAAGAAGAAGGCAGGACAATTGTAGGCTACGGCGCCCCGGCCAAAGGTAATACCCTTCTTAATTACTGTGGAATTAGAACTGATTTTATTGATTATACGGTAGACAGAAATCCTTATAAACAAGGGCGTTTTCTTCCCGGAAGTCATATACCTATTGAATCCCCCGATAAAATAAAGCTAACGAAACCGGATTATGTTATCATCCTGCCCTGGAATTTAAAAAATGAAATCATGGAACAAATCAGTTACATTCGCGAATGGAACGGCAAGTTTATAATTCCGATTCCTCAGGTACAGGTGATCTAAAAATGCGATTTAAGGAGACTCCTTTAAAAGGAGCTTATATAGTTGAATTAGAACCAATAAGAGATGAACGCGGGTTCTTTGCCCGAAGCTTTTGTCAAAAAGAGTTCAGTGAACATGGGTTAAACAGTGAAATTGTTCAATGCAATATCTCTTCCAATAAAAGGAAGGGTACAATCCGGGGGATGCATTACCAGGAAAGCCCTCACGAAGAGATTAAAATAGTTACCTGCATTAAAGGATCGATATACGATGTGATTATTGACCTTAGGCCTGATTCTCCGACCTATTGCAAATGGTTTGCGTCCGAATTAAGCGCAACAGATTTTAAGATGCTTTATGTCCCTAAAGGGTTTGCGCATGGTTTTCAAACCTTAGAAGATGATAGTATCGTCTTTTATCAAATGTCGGAATTATATCATCCGGAATGCGCGAGAGGTGTGAGATGGGATGATCCGGCGTTCAAAATCGACTGGGCGACATCGGTTCGCGTTATTTCAGATAAGGACAAGCATTATCCGGACTTTACTGGAGGCATTGCTTAATGAAGCTTCAAATACCCGTCCTAATTGCCGGCATAGGAGGCGCTTCCTTAGGCACGGAAATTTTTAAATGTCTTAGAGATACCGCATCATATTCAATTTATGGATGCGATATCTCTCAATATGCTTATGGCCATTATCAGGAAGGGTTCACCGAAACATTCCGGGTGAATCGATATAAATACGTAGAATCAATACGTGAAATCTGCACCAATAATGGCATACAAGCCATCGTCCCCGGAGGAGAAGAGCCATTAACCTTACTTGGACCGTGTGCAAGGAGCTTTGCGGATATAGGCGTCGCAATTGCAGCAAACTCGCCTGAGGTGATTGCCACCTGCTCAAATAAAGGAAGCCTGTTTAAGAGGTTAAAGGAGCTTAACATACCAACTCCCGAGACTTTTACAGTTCGAGATATTAGTGAAGTTAAAGACATCTCTTATCCTTGCGTAATTAAACCTGTCACTGAAACAGGCGGCAGCTCTTTCGTGTTCCTTGTTTCGGATAGAGATGAGATAAAACTGTATATAAGCTACCTTCTTAAAAACCGTGGCGTCGCATTAATCCAAGAATACATCCCGCTGGACGAAGGGGAATTCACCATAGGAGTCCTTTCACTGCCAAATGGCCGCTTAGTCGGCTCCATAGCGATGCAACGGTTGTTTAACACTAAACTATCGGTTTCCGCAAAAACAAATACAGGGTTGATATCAAGTGGATACAGCCAGGGTTTAATCGATGATTTCCTTGCAGTGCGAGTACAGGCTGAGCGGATTGCAGCAGCAATCAATAGTGCCGGGCCTCTGAACATTCAAGGACGTGTCCGGAATGGAACCTTACTGCCATTTGAAATCAACCCCAGGTTCTCTGCGTCTACATATCTACGATCCATGGCGGGATTAAACGAAATCGACACCTATTTGCGATACATACTTCTCGGGGACGAACCGGTGTTCCCTGCAGTTAAATTCGGATATTATTTGCGCAGCTTGCAAGAAACTTTTGTCGGCAAGGAAGAGGTGAAGCAATGACCCGCTGGATCACGGATTATATCGGCACCTCGGCGTTTAATGAGGCTACTGCGCAGCCTGATATACATCTCTTAGATGTCCGTGACCTTGTCGATAAAAGCGGCAACGAACCAAGTGCAATAAATTCTAAGATTGATGAGGCGTTATCGCATCTGCTGCAAGGGCAGAAAGTGGTCATCTGCTGTGACTACGGCGTATCGCGAAGCAATGCAATAGCTGCCGGGGTTATAGCCAGATATGACCAAATAGGTTTAAATCAAGCTGTTCGACAGGTTTTAAAGACAACGGGAGAAAACTCAATAAAGATTGAGGTATTGTCGGCCGTTCGTCAAGCTCTTGAGTCGGAAACGAAAAAATACTCACCGACATCATTGGCTGGAACCCCAAAACGGCTGTTAATAACTGGATCATCAGGTTTCCTCGGCACAACTCTTGCAGCTCACCTGGATAATTTAGAAACTTTCAGACCGACACGCAGTGAAATTAATCTAATGTCTGATGTGGTTAAGTTGGATCTTTTGGTGAAGGAGAAGAACATCGATACCGTAATACATCTGGCAAACCCAAGGGTCTACTCAACCAATGAGTCTATGGGGCAAGCGTTAATCATGCTCAAAAACGTTCTCGATGTTTGTAGTGAAAATCAGCTGTGGCTGATATTTCTCAGCGGCTGGGAGATTTATTCCGGTTACAAAACAGAGGAACTAAGAGCAAATGAAGCCCTTCCCCCACATCCCGGAAGCACTTATGGTCAAACCAAGTTTTTATGCGAAACCTTAATTGACCTTTTTCATCGGAACAACGGATTGCGTTATACGATTCTGCGTTCCAGTCCGGTTTACGGCACCGAAAGTGATCGGCCCAGGTTTATTTGGAATTTCTTAAATAAGGCATTACGGAATGAGGAAATTGTAACCCATAAGTATTTAAACGGTTTTCCCAAACTCGATTTACTTCATGTCAGTGATCTATGCAGGTCTGTTGCGCAGGTTATTAAGCTTGGCGCACAGGGGACCTTCAACCTTGGAACAGGTGTTGGGACCAGCACTGCCGAAGTTGCACGATATATAATCGAGTTGTGTGGTTCCCATAGTAAGCTTCAACATATTAAGGTTGATAATTACGCCAGTAATATAGTCATGGATAATAGTCGCGCAAGGTCCACACTTGGCTGGGAACCGATAATTGATTTCCCCAGTGGATTAAAAATGCTTGTGGAGGAAAAATGCCATGCCCGATAAACCTAATGAACAGTTTTCAATGCTCGACCCATTAAACCAAACAAGGCAAGATCATGACTTTGTTAATGGGATGGATGAATACTTCCAAAACAGTCTTGGTACCAATATCGACAAGCTAAGGCATTTCGCCAAGTATGTTCCCCGGCAGACAATAAGCCTGTTTCTCGCTAAGCATGCTTTGTTTCAACAGGTGCTTGGTATTCACGGACATATCATAGAATGCGGCGTATTCCTCGGCGGGGGGTTAATGACTTGGGCTCAGCTCAGCGCGATATATGAACCATATAACCATATCCGCCGCGTGATAGGATTCGATACGTTTACCGGTTTCGTTGAGATCGACGATAAGGATAAAGGCAAGAAAAACCTAACCTACACCGTTGAAGGTGGGCTAACTACTAATGCGTATGACGACTTGCAAGAAGCCGTCCGGTTATACGACCTTAACAGACCCATAGGGCACATCCCACGCGTTGAATTGGTAATTGGAGATGCATGTCAAACAATACCCGATTATGTCCAAGAGAACCCTCACTTGGTTATCGCCATGATCTATCTAGATTTTGATTTGTACACGCCGACAAAAGCTGCAATCGAAACCTTTTTGCCTCGTATGCCCAAGGGAGCGGTTATTGCCTTCGATGAACTGAACCAAGCGGCCTGGCCCGGAGAGACTTTGGCTGTGCTCGAAACATTAGGTTTGTCCAAACTTCGGATTCAGCGCTTCCCCTTCACGCCGCAATTGTCTTTTGCCGTATTAGAATAAAAAGGAATGATCGTCTAAATGGGTAACGCAAATGAGATTGAAAGGTTTTATGCCGAAGTCCGCAAGAATATTCAGGCGCTTGGCAAAGATCTCGTCCTGCAGGTTTTTTCCAACATTTGGCTTAGGGAGACTTCGCGTTATAAATACTCGTACAATTTCTCCTGGCTTGGAAGACCGATCATCCAGTTGCCGCAGGATATGGTTGCGATGCAGGAACTAATTTGGCGGGTACAACCTGATTTAATAATAGAAACAGGAATTGCCCATGGCGGTTCACTTATTTTCTATGCCTCGATGCTCGAATTAATCGGAAAAGACGGCATGGTTCTGGGGATTGATATTGATATCCGTAATCATAACAGGACCGAAATTGAAAAGCACTCGATGTCCAAAAGGATTACCATGATCGAAGGTTCTTCAATCGACAATAGGGTTCTTCAACAAGTGTCCGATCTGGCTAAGGGAAAGGAAAAGGTTATAGTGGCTTTGGATTCCAATCACACTCATGATCATGTTTTCAAAGAATTGGAGTTGTATTCACCATTTGTCACCAAGGACAGCTATTTGGTCGTCTTCGATACCCTTGTGGAAGACATGCCCGAAGACTTTTTCCCGGACCGCCCGTGGGGTAAGGGCAATAACCCTAAGACCGCTGTTAAGCAGTTTTTGCAGAATAACGACTGCTTTGAAATAGACAAGGAAATTGAGCAGAAGCTTCTTATCACGGTAGCTCCCGACGGCTATTTAAAGCGCATAAAGGGGTAATTACATATGAAAACAATACCTGTTGCCGGCCCCTGGATAACGGACAGGGAAATCAAATATGTAACGGATGCCGTTACCAACGCCTGGTACGGTAATGCGAATATATACAATCAACGCTTTGAAAAGGCTTTCGCCGAATACATCGGTGTCCGTCATGCCATCTCGCTCCCTTCTTGTACCTCGGCGATTCACCTGTCATTATTATCCTTGGGTATTAAGGAAGGCGACGAGGTAATAGTTCCCGATATAACCTGGATCGCAAGTGCCGCCCCGATTTCATACGTAGGTGCTACGCCGGTTTTCGCCGATATTGATGAAAAAACCTGGTGTCTGTCTGCAGAATCGTTTGAGCGGCTGATAACCCCCAAAACCAAGGCTGTAATTCCGGTGGATCTTTACGGCAATATGCCTGAAATGGACAGAATCAGAGAAGTAGCACAGCAATATGGAATTGCGGTTATAGAAGATGCCGCCGAAGCAATAGGTTCCGAGTACAAGGGACACAAAGCCGGGAGTTTCGGCGACACGGGGGTTTTCAGCTTTCATGGTTCAAAAACTTTGACTACCGGCGAAGGTGGAATGTTGGTTACAAACCGTGATGATCTATACGAACGCTGTCTGTTCTTAGGAGACCACGGACGAGAACCGGGCAATAAATTATTTTGGAACACTGAAGTAGCTTACAAATACAAAATGAGCAGTATGCAAGCAGCCCTCGGACTAGCTCAAATAGAACGGATAGACGATTTGATTGGTACGAAACGTCAAATCTTTGATTGGTATCGAAAAGAACTATCTAAAATTAATAGCATTACCCTGAACTACGAAGCCCATTCTACAAAGAATACCTACTGGATGGTCACTGCTATCCTATACCAGGAAACAGGTATAAGAAAAGAAAAGCTAATTGCAGAAATGGCGCAAAAAGGTATCAGTTGCCGGCCGTTTTTTCATCCTTTGAGCCTCCTTCCTGCGTATGACGGGTTGGAGCAGGCCGTTTCAGTCCGGTTGAACAATACAATAAGCTATAAAGTTTCTCCTTACGGGATAAACCTTCCAAGCGGTTTTAATATGAATCGAGAAAAAGTAAAGTATGTTTGCGATTCCCTACGCAGCATCATAAGGAGCAACGTTGGTGAATAGTCGTCCTCTAGTTTCTATCGGGATGCCGGTTTATAACGGCGAAAATCTTATCGAAAAAGCGTTAGATACATTAATCGCCCAAGAATACGATAATTTTGAACTGATTATTTGCGACAATGCTTCAATAGACAATACGGCAGATATTATTAAAAAATATTCAAATAAGGATAACCGGATAAGATATACGAGAAACCAGGATAACATCGGACCTCTCGGCAACTTTAAAAAGGTGCTCGAGCTATCCCAAGGCGAGTATTTCATGTGGGCGGCACATGACGATATGTGGCACCCTTCATATATTCGTGAATTATTACTTCTTTTAAACCAATATGATTCAGCGGTACTTGCGGTTTCCCAAGTAGCAAAAATCGAGTTGTCCGGAGAACTTAGGTACATTCGCCCGTTGGTGCGAGATTCATTAGGGATGCCGTACATTGAGCGACTACGTTACTTCTTAAGTAATACATACGGCGCACTTGTCTACGGTCTTTTTCGCAGACATATCTTAATGGAATCCGCGTCACTGATGGATAGGAAAGATCCAATGGGCACAGACGTTTTAATTGTGCTGAGTTGCATCGATAAAGGAGATCTCGTCACTTTTCCGGAACCACTGTTTTTCGAAAGAAAGCACGGCTTTAGTTCAAATGTAAGTACATACCAAGGACTTTTTAAAGTATTATTTTGTCTCTTTGAATATTCAAGATTGCTGTTCAAGTGCTTCAAATGGTCCGATTTGCCGTTTTTCCAGAAATTTTGCCTGTTCAAAGCCTGTTCCCTACATATTGGTAGAAGATTAACTGGTACATATTACAGGAATCTCATCTATCTTCAGTTGCGGAAAAAGATAACTAAGTATATTGGACAATAAGATATCTTGACGATATTGTGAAACTTAGTAATGCTGCACAAACGCTTAATCATTGAGGTTGATAGTTTTTATGCCGAAAGTAACTATTTACATACCAACGTACAACTACGGCAAGTACATTAAGCAGGCGATCGAAAGCGTGCTGCGCCAGTCCCATGATTCCTGGGAGTTGATTGTGATTGACGATGCATCAATGGATGAGACCGGGGCAGTCCTGTCAACCTTTGAGGGGCACCCTAAAGTAAGGATTTTAGTCAACCAGCAAAACCTCGGGCTTACCCGTAACTGCAACCGCGCCATAGAGCTGTCGTGCGGCGAGTACATTATGCGGCTGGACGCGGACGATTACCTGGACGAAAACGCTTTGCTGGTTTTAAGCAATACATTGGACCGAAACCCTGAGGTCGCACTTGTCTACCCTGACTACTGGACAATCTCAGAGAATGGAGAGATCCTGAGGCTGGAGCGCCGGAGCAAGGTAAACGACGAGATTGAGTTGATGGACGTCCCCGCGCACGGCGCCTGCTCAATGATCAGAAAATCGTGTCTGCTCGACCTTGGCGGATATAATGAGGATATCCGGTGCCAGGACGGGTATGATCTGTGGTTGAGGCTGATCCGGAAGTATCCGGTTTCAAACGTAAACCTTCCCCTTTTTTACTACCGTCAACATTCGGGCAGCTTGACGACCTATACCGACCGGATTTTACGGACCCGCCAGCGCATCAAACGAGATTTCGTAGAAAGACAGGACATGCCTCCTTTAAAGGTCCTGGCCGTAATACCCGTCAGGGGAGCGGAAACCGCCAACGGTTTACCGCTTGGCATGCGCCGTATCGCGGGAAAACCGCTCATGGACTACACCGTTCAAGCGGCGCTTGAATCGAAAGCCTTGGACCGTATAGCGGTAACCTCCGACAACCGTCAGGTGTTGGAGCACGCAGCTTCCTTCCCGGACGTGGAAACAGTATACAGGAGTCCTGAACTGGCTCGTATGCACTTTCCTATAGAACCGACGGTTTTACATGTTCTGAACAAGCTGAAGGAAAATTCGGGTTATGTGCCCGACGCGGTACTCCTCCTGTATGTCAACGCCCCCTTGCGCCAGGCCCGGCACATACAAAAAGCGATTGACACATTGCAGATTTTTAGTTGCGACAGCGTTATATCGGTAAGGGAGGACGACAGTTTTTTTTACCGGCGTAGAAAACACGGGCTTGAACCGCTTATCAGGGAAAGGCGGCTCCGGCTGGAAAAGGAAATGCTTTACGCCGAAAACGGCGCAATCGTATTGTCAAAAACGGAAACCATAACCCAGTCAAAATTTGTGGGATCTACGGTCAGTCACATATTGATGTCCAGGGAGGAGAGCTTTCAGATAGATTCCGAGTTTGAATTCTGGCTGGTTGAGCAGATATTAGCCGCAAGGCAGATGAAAGAATAAAGGGCTGCTAATAACGAAAGGACGACTGGAACGGTGAAGGTCAACGGTTTTGAAATAGGAAAATCGTATTTTATAATCGCGGAGATAGGCAACAATCACGAGGGCGACTTCGAGACCGCCAAAATGCTGGTGGAAAAAGCAGCGGAGGCCGGAGTCAACGCCGTTAAGTTTCAGACGCTGTGGGCGGAAAAGCTTGTTGCAAGATCTGAGGAACAGCGGTTGTTTCAGTTAAAGAAATTTGAACTTTCAAACGACCAGTACAGGCGATTGGCGGCATTATCGAAATCAAAAGGACTGATCTTCATCTCCACCCCCTTTGACTTCGAAAGCGCCGATATGCTGGACGATCTTGTTCCCGTCTTTAAAATCGCCTCGGGGGACTTAACAAATTATCCTATGATAGAGCACATCGCCAAAAAGGACAAGCCCATCTTTCTATCCACAGGGATGGGAACCGATGAGGAGATTACCGGAGCGCTTCAAACGATTAAGCTGGTTTCTTCACGGCCGTTGAAAGAGAAGGTTGTCCTGCTGCACTGCGTTTCCAGCTACCCCACGCCCATCGATCAGGCCAATCTTCTTTCCATTCCATACCTGCGCGAGCGTTTCAACGTCCTTACCGGATACTCCGACCACACGCTGGGCGCTTTGGCCTGCCAGACGGCCGTTGCCCTCGGCGCCTGTGTCATTGAAAAGCACTTCACGTACCGGAAGCAGGACCAGGTTTTCAGGGACCACCAGCTATCCCTGGAGCCCGGTGAGATGGCGGAACTGGTGAAAAGCATCCGCCAGATAGAGAAATCCCTCGGACAGCCACTGAAAAGCGTTATGGACTGCGAACGGACAAACCGGGAACCGATGCGAAGGAGCGTCGCAGCGCGGCGGGCTTTGCGCGCGGGAGAAATCATCGCAAGAGAAAGCATTACCTTCCTGCGCCCGGCGAACGGGATACCCGCGCAGAACTGGCCGTCCGTGGTCGGCCGCAGAGCGCTCCGGGACATCCCGGAAGGAACGATCTTACGCGAGGAGGACTTGCAATAACAAACCGAAAGTCTGCCGGCGCCGGGAGAACCTTGAAGAGAACAGGCGCCATTAACGGTACGGGCACCAGAACCATGGTGCTGGTCGGGGTCCGGTACGGATCGAAGCGCCTGCCCGGCAAAGCATTGGTCGAAATAGCCGGACAATCAGCGCTTGAGCACTTAATCGACCGGCTGAAACTAGCCTCCATCCCGGCGGGAATCATCGTCTGCACCTCTACCAACCCTGAAAACGACCTGATCGCCGAAACCGCATTACGTAAAGAGGTCGGCTGCTTCAGGGGAAGCGAGGAGAACGTGATGGAGCGTTTCATACAGGCCGCCGATAGGGAGAACGCCGATAATATCGTAAGGGTTACGGGCGACGATATCCTGATAGATTGGGTTCACCTCGACCGGGCTATAGATTACCACAACCGAATGAATGCCGATTATACGTGGTATGGAATTCCCAAAGGAACGGAGACCGAAATTATTTCGACTCCGGCACTGAAGCGGGCTTACAGTTTGCTCAATGACCCGAGCCATCGCGAGCATTTGACTTACGCGGTTAAGCGCCCGGACCTCTTCCGGGTATGCGAAATGCCGGTGGCTGAGAAATACCGTAAAGGTTACAGTTTCACGCTGGATACCGCTGAGGATTTGGAGGTATTAAAAATAATCTTCCACGGCCTTTACGACGGTAGACCTTTCACGCTGGATGAACTGATAACGTTCGTCGAGCGGAACCCGGAACTTAAAGCAAAAGCGACAAGAGAATGTAGGTTTTCCTAGGAATAACGGGATGATTATGAACAAGGAGAATCAGTATTGAAGGCGCTTTGTGTTCCAAATACGGTTTTCGAACTTTACTACCTGAGCGCGGTCGGGTACCTTCTCAAGTTGGCCGAACCGGAAACAGAGCTTCGACTTTTGACCACGCAACGGGTTTTCCGGAAGCTGAATGCAGACCTGGAAAAGTTGTATGCAAGCATCAACGTTGTCAGGTTCCCAGGCCTGGTCCGGCGTCCCTGGTCCGACATGGCTCAAAGCCGGGCTTTCGTGCACCAGCTACGAAAAAAACAAACGGACTTTGATTTCATACTCATTAGTTCTTTTCGGGAGTACTTTGCTAACATCATCTGCCGGCAACTTGGTGACAAGTCACGGCTGGTGGCTTTAAGGATGTGCGACCAGGAACGAGATAGCATGTGTCAATCAAAAAAATTTTTATATCCTTTATACAATAATGTTTTCAACACGTTGTTCGGCGCCTCCACCTTGGAATACCGGTGGAACTCGGACTCAACTTTCAACTACGCGTACTGGTTCAAGCGCAACCCCTATCACCGGACTATCTGCATTTCCGACTGGGGGCAAGGCCACAAGGGTCCGGCCTACAGGTTGCCTCCTCCTTTTGTCGCGCTGCGGCATCTATACGGGATTAATCAGGAAGGTAATGATGAAAAGTCGGTTCTGGTGGCAGGCGAAAGAACCCCGCTTTTCGGCATAGACGACCCGTCTATTCAGGAATTGTACGACGGAATACTGGATTTTATCAAACGGCGCTTTACGGGATACCGTCTACTGTTCAAACCCCGACCGGGGCTGACGGATACCGAAAGACTTAAGCTGGAGGGCTTTGAAATGGTATCCCCCAAGATACCATTCGAAGAGCTGTGCCTGCGCAACCGTTTCAGCAAAGTAATATCGGTCAAATCCACGGCATCCAAGGTAGCGGCATTCTGCGGGCTGCCCGCCTACGTGCTTTACCCAATGTTCAAGCTGCCGGCGAACCTGCGTACGATGCTTGACGCTTATCAATCCGACATGCGTTCGGTTGTTAAGGTTTCGGAACTCGACCAGTTGGCGGAAGACCCCCCGTTCGTGCGCAGTACTGGTCTTGACGAGTTGAGCAGCTCCTTCTGGCAGGCGGTGGCGCAACAGTGAGGTTCTTAATAATAAGCACAGACTATCCCGATTTCCTGGAGTGGGTCTACTCCCGGAATCCCGGCCTTGAAAAGCAGCCCTACGATGAACAGATGCGGGTCCGTAACGAAAGCCTCTTCGGAGTGGCGAACTTTTACTCAAGCAACCTGTGCAAGCTCGGGTACGAGGCTTGGGACATTCACGCCAACAACGGGTTCATGCAGGCGGCCTGGGCAAAAGAACACGGCGCCGCGGGCAAAGACAACGCGCTGACGCAACTTCGCCTGCGCGAGTACTTAAAAAAACTGCGGCGGACGGCTGCCCGGACGCCGCTTAGGCTGTTAAAGCCTTTCTTCCGTCCCGTCTTGCAGTCGCTTGACAGCCGGCAGAACTGGTTTTACGAAATTCTCGCGAAACAGATAAAGCACTACAAGCCCGATATCCTTTTCAATCGGGTAGTTAACAACGTCAGTCCAAATTTTCTTAAAGAGATGAAACCTTATACCCAGTTACTAGTGGGGCAACATGCCGCCACAAAGCTGCCGGAATCGGAAGACTGGGGTTGTTACGACCTGGTCATATCGTCATTCCCGCCAACGATAGATTGGTTCCGGCAGAAGGGCGTCAACTGCGTTTTAAACCGTCTAGCGTTCGAGCCGCAAATCCTTTCGTACTTGAAAGACAGCCGGAAAGACATACCGATAAGTTTTATCGGTTCTTTTCATGCGGTACACAAAAGCCGGATCGAGTTGCTGGAGACCATAGCCGCACGCTTCAGCGAGCTAAAGATTTGGGGACCAAGCATTAACCAGCTTAGAAACAGCCCGGCACTTCAGAAACATTATGCTGGACCCGCATGGGGCCGGGAAATGTACCAAATTCTCCAAAATTCTAAAATTACTTTAAATCATCACGGAGACGTTCCCCCGTACGCAAACAATTGCCGGTTATACGAAGCAACGGGAGTCGGGACCCTTCTTATCACCGACTGGAAACAAAACCTGCACGAGATGTTTGAGCATGGAAAGGAAGTAATCGCTTATCGGACCCCGAAAGAATGCGCCGACCTTATCGGGCACTATCTGGAAAACGACCGGGAACGGGAAACCATCGGCCGCACGGGACAAGATAAAACCCTGCGCGACCATACTTATTATCAAAGGATGCAAGAGTTCGCGGAAGTCATTAAAAAGCAATTATAGAATAAAATAAACTCCTCCAAAGTGAGATGCAAATGAACTTAAAAACGACTATAAAAAGTCTTCTTCCCCCGCTAGTGCAGGACGTGATCAAGGGTTCCAAAAATACGGCTTCCTTAAGGCGTTACATACGTAACAGGATTCCGTGGTCGGATGGGTACACTGCTTTCAAAAATCATTACATTCAGCAAACGCTTGCTGATCAGAGTATCTTAAGTCTTTTTCGCCATGGTTCTTCCTTGCCCTCCGGCTATGGCGTGGGTATCGATGAACGTTGTGTCGAATATCCCTGGTTGGTCGCAAACATGGATGCCGGGCCCGGTTATTTCCTTGATGCGGGGTCCACGCTCAACCACGATTATGTTTTGGAACACCCCGTCTTCCGGCAAAAGAAACTGTGGATCATGACCCTGGCCCCCGAGGACCACTGTTTTTGGCGAAAGGGAATTTCCTATGAGTTTTGTGATTTACGGCAAATACCGATTGTCGACGATTACTTCGATGCTATCGCCTGTCTATCGACTCTCGAACATATCGGATTAGACAACGCGCTGTACACGCATGACGAGTTTTACCGTGAACGGCAACCGAAAGACTTCGTCCGGGCCGTTCAGGAACTGCGGCGGGTGCTTAAGCCCGGCGGCGTGATGTACATAAGCGTGCCATACGGAGCTTACGCCGATCTCGGTGCCTTTCAGCAGTTTGACAAAAATTTGTTATCGCTGGCCGTAGAAGCGTTCGAGCCTTACACTGAAAAAAGCGAGGTTTTTTATCGTTACCGTGAAGACGGGTGGAATACCGCCGGCGCCGAAGAATGCGCCAGCTGTAAGTATGCCGAATGGGTTAGTAAACCGCGCAGCGAATGGCCCAACCCTGTGCCGGTGGAACCGGACCGGGCCGCAGCGGCACGCGCCGTGGCATGCGTTTATTTTACTAAAAAATAATTCTACAGCAATAGAGCATGTCATGGTTGTGGATTTTAAAAGTATATTAGGGTAAGATATATGTTACATTTTAAGATATTATGTCGAGGAAAAACCTATTGACCGATTACAAGATTTGTCCAATTACTGAAAAGCCGATGAAACCAGCATTCTCAGAAAAAATCCTGAGAAAATATAATGTTACCTATTACTTTAGTGAAGAGAGTGGAATGCTGCAGACTGAAACACCGTATTGGCTAGATGAAGCCTATCAGAGTGCCATATCATGCCAAGACACTGGAGTAGTCCGGCGGAATATATCGAATTCCAAAATACTAGAACCCGCTCTTTGCATTTTCTGCAATCCGAATGCAAGGTTCTTGGACATTGGTGGCGGATATGGATTACTAACAAGATTAATGCGTGATATTGGTTTTGATTTTTATACATTAGATCCTTATTGTGAGAACCTTTTTGCTAAAACGTTTGAACCAACAGACGAGTTTAAAGCCGAAGCCCTTACTGCTTTTGAGGTTTTAGAACATATAGAGAACCCAAAAGTATTTTTAGAAACATATTTTAAAAAATATCACACTAGAACAATCTTATTTTCAACTCTAACCTTCAAAGAACCAATCCCAGATAGGAACTGGTGGTATTATTCCTTTGAAAGCGGTCAACATATATCGTTTTATCAACCCAAAACATTAGATTTGTTAGCAAAAATATTTGGATGCAAATACTACATGATTAGTCCCGAATTTCATGTTATTACAGATAAAAACATTTCCCCATTTAAATACCTTATTATGAGAAATAGACATTCATTTACTATTTATTCAGCATATATTCGGTACATAAGAAAGAATCTCAGTAAAACATGGGAAGACCATGCAGCTATGAAATCAAAACAGAATTAACAACGTATAAAAGGTGATACATTAATGAGAAAAGCCTTAATAACCGGAATTACAGGGCAAGACGGATCCTATCTTTCAAAACTACTCCTCAGTAAAGGTTATAAGGTTTACGGAATTACAAGGAGCGCTGCTAGTATCAATTTAAAAAATCTTAAGTTTCTTAGGATAGACAGGGAGGTGGAGATACTTTCGGCTAATCTCCTTGATTTATCAAACATTATCAGGATTCTCGACAAGCACAATCCGGATGAAATATACAATCTAGCATCTCAAAGCTCAGTGGGTCTTTCTTTCGATCAACCCATAGGAACACTCGAATTCAACATAATGAGCACTGTTAATTTACTTGAGGCCGTACGGTTACTGCATCTTGGATCTCGATTTTATCAGGCATCTTCCAGCGAAATGTTTGGAAAGGTGTCCGAATTACCGATAACTGAAGAAACCCCTATGCACCCTATCAGTCCTTACGCTGTTTCCAAAGCATCTGCCCATTGGATTGCTGTGAATTATCGAGAAGCTTATGGGGTTTTTTCCTGTTGCGGGATTCTGTTCAACCATGAGTCGGTCTTACGGGGAAGTAATTTCGTTACAAAAAAAATAATAAACACGGCGGTAAGAATAGCCAAGGGGTCAACAGATAAACTCAAGTTAGGCAATGTTGCTATAAAAAGGGATTGGGGTTATGCACCAGATTATGTGAGAGCTATGTGGTTAATGTTACAGCAGGAAAACCCTGAAGATTATGTTGTCGCTACAGGTGAGTCGCATACCCTGACTGAATTTATTGAATATACTTTTGCTTATTTGGGACTGAATTGGGAGAACCATGTTGTAATTGATAAGGACCTTTATCGGCCTTCGGATATCGACGAGATTTACGGAAACCCACAAAAAGCCAAAACGATTTTAGGGTGGGAGTACCATTTGAGATTCGAAGATTTAATAAAACTGCTGATTGAAGAAGAGCTAACGACTGTGCAGGAGGCACTTTTAGCTGAATGAAAATATCGTTCATCGTATCAGGAGCACATTCATGGCAGGGTAGCTTTACCTATATTAAAGGGCTTGCTCAAGCTCTTAAGTTTTCTTATAAAGATGGAATAGAAGTAAGTTTTATTATATCCTCTAAAGATGTTCCCACAGAGCTTAAGGAAACAGGCATTAATACCGTTTCCTTACCTAGTTTCCCGCGGGGTACTCCTTTATGGGCGATAGAAGGTACCATTAAGCATCTGTTTTCCTATGACATCAGAGGTTTCTTAAAATACAAACAGCTTAAAACTGACGTGTTGTTTGGCCATGTCGTCCAACACCGAAACGGAAGTATACCCACCCTATCTTGGATTCCTGACTTGCAGCATGTCCATCTTCCAGAAATGTTTGAACCTTCGGAACGCCGGTGGAGGAATCGAGTTTTTTTAAAAACAGCCAAAATTTCAAGCCGGATTGTTTTAATGAGTGATGCGGTCGAAAAGGATTTTAAATTGTTTGCACCAAAATATGCACATAAGGCGAGGGTAATAAAGACTGTAAGTTTTATACCGGAGTCAGTTTACGACATCGATTCAAAGTGTGTTTCTCTTCAATACCATTTGCCTGAAAGGTTTATCTACCTACCCAACAGATTTTGGAGACACAAAAACCATGAACTAGTTTTTCGAGTATTAAGACAGTTAAAAGATGAGGGTATAAAAGTTTTTATCGTATGCAGCGGTTATCCGGGTGATCGCCGGTATCCAAATCATTTTAGTGACTTGCTCCAAAAAATTTCGGTCTGGGGTATCCGAGATCAAGTAGCTATTCTCGGCGTGATCCCACGAGAACACATCTTCCCATTAATGCGCCAGTCTGTGTGTGTTATTAATCCTTCGCTGTTCGAAGGACTTGGCTTGACGGTCAACGAAGCCTGGTCGCTTGGCAAGCGTGTTATTCTGTCGGACATACCTGCCCACCGCGATCAAAACCCTCCACAAGCAACTTTTTTCAATCCTTATTCAGAAGAAGACATTGCTTTTAGATTAAAAGAAATGTGGCTTAACATTCCACCAGGACCAGATAATGAATTGGAAGAAAAGGCACGCCAAGACTTGCCGGTAAGGCTGAATGAATGCGCCGGATCATTCTTGTCGGTAACACGTGAGGTTACTGATGTCAAATAATCAAAGACGATCTGATTTTAAAAGCATCAGCGAAAAGATGCATCAGGTACACAATTCACCAATTCATAAAAATTTAAAGGCGGTCGTTATATACCCCGCGGAGCTTGCGTCTCCGCGCGCTACGCCCACCCGCGTTCGTTTAAACATCGAGGCGATTGAACAAAATCTGAAGCTGGAAGTTATAGATCGAGGCGGCAAAAACGATACCCGAGACACCTGGTCTTTGGGGGAAGACAAGAAAAAAGAGCAGAAAGGCAATGCACCGTCAGGGTTTTGGGGATTCACCAAAACGGCGCTCCGGCGATTAGACGAGATCAATCCTGATGCGATTCACGCGGTAACCACGGTAGCCGTTTTGCCGGCCGTACTTTACAAGCGCCGCCATCCTTCAGTCAGGGTTGTTTTTGAGATGCACGGCTTATCTTATTATGAACAGCCGGAACTCCTGCTTCTTAAGCGCCTGGTTTTGGGTTTCATCGACTTTTGGGGCGCCAGACGGGCCGACGCCGTTATCGCAATGAGTTATACTCAGCGTGAACTGATACGCAAGCTTTATCGCGTCAATCCAGACAAAATCCGGGTACTGTGGGGACCGGTCGACCTTAATCTCTTCTACAGCGGTGATCCTCCGCCTTCGCGGCCTTTCATCATAGGTTACTGCGGGAACGACCTTTTCTGGCAGGGGCTGGAGACGGTCTTTGAAGCATGCCGGTTGTTGGAGGCGCACCCGGACATCCGCTTCCTGCTTATGGGCTTTCCTAGTGAACGTTATGCCTCGCTCGGTTTACATAACGCAACCTTTATCGGGCCTTTAACGCGTGAAGAAACGCCGTCTTACATGAATCGCTGTCACGTCTTGCTTTCGCCGAGAATCGCGCACAAGGCTACGGAAACCCAGTACCCCTTCAAGCTTTCGGCATACCTGGCTACCGGAAGGCCGGTGATTGTCACCTCGGTCAACGACCAGCCTGCGGTAATAGAAAAGGCCGGCTGTGGCATGGTCATACCCCCCGGCGACGCCGGGGCGCTGGCTAACGCCATCCTCCATCTCTACCGGATGACCGAAGCAGAAAGATTGACCCTTGGCCGCAACGCGCGTTTTTTCGCCGAAAATAACTTTTCAGTCAAGCATCTGGGAGAAGAATTGTTAAATCTGTGCCGCCATTCGAATTAACACTTGAGGTTTCAAGTGAGGTTTCAAGCCGGATTCTTATAAGCCGCTTTGAGAATTATACATTCAGATGCAAGTGTTTATCAGGATTGGAGGATTCTATTGTCTTGTAAACGCCTGCTTCTTTTAAACACGAATCTTGCCGTGGGCGGGGCCGAAAGGCAGTTGCTTCATGTGGCGCGGTACCTTGACCGTTCCCGCTGGGAGGTATCGGTACTCGTTCTGGAAAAACAGGGGCTGTTTTGCAAAGACCTGCCGGACGACGTAAAGCTGCACGCCCTCTCCGAGCATTTACCTGAAAGCGCGCCGGGAAAGCTGTCCTGGTCCCTCCGGCAGGCCGGCGCCGTCCGGGAGTTCTTGCGCGCCAATAATTTCGACGCGGTCCTGACCTTTCTATGGCTGCCCAGCCTCTTGTGCGCCTTGGCGTTGCGCGGGTTGAAAAGACGCCCGAAATTCGTCTGGTCGGTTCAGTCGGACCTGGAAGCGGATTTCGCCAGCCGGTGGCTGGGCGGGCTGCGTTCATTACTGGTAAAACGGTACATCCCCCCGCAGGTGGCACATTACATTGCCATATCAGAGGGGGTGGCGGGGAAAATAACGAAGGTCCTGAGAATACCTCTCCCGGGGATTACCATTATACCCAATGCAATAGATCTGACAGTTATCGACAAACTGAAGGAGGAGAAGCCAGCTGATTTGAAGAATAAGGCTCCGGGACGGTTGCGGTTGATTTCGGTCGGACGATTGGCCCCGCAAAAGGCCCATCATGATTTGCTGGCCGGTTTTGCGGAAGCATGCAAGTCTTCGGCTCAAGACCTGGAGCTTGTCATCCTGGGAGAAGGTCCGGAAAGGAACCGCCTTGAGTCCTTGATTGCAGAGTTGGGAATCGAAGGGCGTGTCTTCCTGCCCGGGGTTGCCGCGAACCCATATGCCTGGATGTACGAGTCGGATGCTTTCGTGCTCGCTTCGGCATGGGAACCTTTCGGCATTGTAATTACCGAGGCCTTAGCGGCAGGTTTGCCCGTAATTACCACCGCGACCGACGGCGGCAAAGATATTGTCGGATCATCCGGCGCGGGTATAATGGTACCTGTGGGCGATAAGTCGGCATTAAGCCGGGCGATCCTCAGCCTCGTCTCCGCACCGGAAAAACGGGCGGCTTTGGGCCGAAAAGCCCGTGAACGGGCAAAGGACTTCGACGCCGCGGCCATTGTACCTTTGTACGATACGGTTTTAAAACAAGTCACAACCGAACGAATTAACGACGAACAGCGGGGATAACAAATGAATGTAGTCATTGTGGGTCTTGGATGGGTCGGGCTTACGACCGGATCGGTGATGGCCTTTCTTGGCCATGATGTTACAGGGTTTGACGTAAATGAAACACTAGTCGGCCGGTTACAGAAGGGCGAAGCTCCGTTCTTCGAACCCGGTCTGGCTGAATTCACTGAAGCACAACTGGGTGCCGGGCGGCTGAGATTTACTTTGGATTTAAAAAGTGCTTTGGCGCCGGCGGACGTTATTTTTATCGCTGTGGGAACCCCCCTCACAGAAGACGGGCAGACTGTGGATATGCGTTTCGTCAGCCAGGCGGCTATGGACATAGGCATGCATCTTGAAAAAGGACGGTTTCGCGTAATAGTGAATAAGAGTACGGTTCCGGCGGGCTCCAACGGTTGGGTTGATTCCTTCATAGGACAAAGCCTTCAAGAACGCGGGATTATAGGGCAGGTTGATTACGCCGTGGCCAGCAACCCCGAGTTTCTTCGCGAAGGATCAGCCATTCGGGACACAATCTACCCCGACCGGGTAGTGATCGGCGCGGAGGATACCTGCGCCGTGGACACCCTGACGAAGCTTTACCGGCCGATTCTCGAGCAAACCTTTCCGCCCCCGCCGGGATTTCCCCGGGCGGAAGGGTTTAATAAGGTGCCGTTGTTAAAAGTGGACCCGGTGACAGCGGAACTGGTTAAATACGCCGCAAACGCTTTCCTGGCCACTAAAATAAGCTTCATTAACGAAATCGCAAACATCTGTGACCTGGTAGGCGCCAACGTCGCTGACGTCGCCGCGGGTATCGGCCTGGACAGCCGCATCGGTCAGTCCTTCCTGAGCGCCGGTATCGGTTGGGGCGGCAGTTGTTTTCCTAAAGACCTGACGGCGCTGGTGCGCGAAAGCGAAGTTTACGGTTACAACGCCCGGTTGCTTAAAGCAGCCTCGGACGTCAACCAGCTTCAACGAATGGTCGTAGTTAAAAAATTACAGGATGTGCTCAAAACAGTTCGGGGTAAAACGGTCGGTGTCCTGGGACTTTCGTTTAAGCCGAACACCGACGATCTCCGCAGCGCCCCTTCAATAGACATCATTAGGAAACTAACCGAAATCGGGGCCGTGGTTCGGGCATACGACCCGGTTGCCATGGAGCCCTTCGGGAAAATGTACCCTGAGGTTCAGGTGAGCCTTTGCGCAAGCGTCAACGAGGTGGCGGAAGGCGCGGATGCCCTCATTCTTGTGACGGAGTGGCGCGAATTCCTCGATTGTGATTGGCCGAGGATCCGAACGCTTATGCGCACCCCGGTAATCATTGACGGCAGAAATGCATTAAATAAGAGTTATCTGGAGGGCTTGGATTTTGTCTATCGCGGCGTGGGAGTTTGATCCGGCCTGCTTCCGTGACAAGCATATCCTGATCAGTGGAGCGGCCGGTTTTCTCGGAAGCCACATGGTGGATGCGTTGCTGTCTGCGGGAGGCCGGGTCACGGGCGTTGACAATCTTAGTACCGGCAATCTCGAGAACCTTGCTGAAGCCCGTAAAAATCCAAACTTCAGTTTCATCCGTCACGACGTGGTCGGAGAAGTTCCGCTGAAAGGTCTTGTTGATTACGTCGCCCATCTCGCCAGCCCGGCAAGCCCTGTTGACTACCATCGTTTAAGTATCGAGACGATGCTGGTTAACAGCCTTGGAACAAAAAATCTCCTTGACCTGGCGCAGGCATCCAGCGCTGTCTTCTTGCTGGCCAGCACCTCTGAAGTATACGGCGATCCGCTGGTTCACCCCCAGAAAGAGGCTTACTGGGGAAACGTGAATCCCACGGGACCGCGGGCGTGTTACGACGAAAGCAAGCGCTTCGCGGAAGCACTGACCATGGAGTACCACCGCCGCTACGGACTGAATGTTCGAATCGCCAGAATTTTTAACACTTACGGGCCGCGGATGCGCCCTCACGACGGCAGGGTGGTTTCCAATTTTATTACTCAGTCCTTAAAAGACGAACCCTTGACAATTTACGGTGACGGACGGCAGACTCGCAGCTTCGTATACGTCAAGGACGAAATTGACGGACTGGTCCGTCTGCTTGCTGCGCCGCATGTTACAGGTAAAGCGGTGAATATCGGGAACCCGGAAGAACGGACAATACTTAATTTTGCGGAAATGATCGCCGAACTCTGCGGCCGCGATTTTAAAACGGAATTCAGAGAGCTGCCTCTGGACGACCCTTTGCGGCGCTGTCCGGATATTTCTAAAGCGCGGGCGTTGCTGGGCTGGGAACCCGGGATTCCTATTAGGGACGGCTTAAGCAGGACCATATCTTATTTTAAAAATATCCTATAGACATTCGCCAATAGAACACCTGCGAGATTGAGGATAAAAAAGCGGGAGGAGACAATGCCTGACGGTTCGGTTTTTGCCGTAATTCTGGCCGGAGGGGGCGGAGAGCGGTTCTGGCCGCTTAGTTCGAAGGAACAGCCGAAGCAGTTCCTGGAACTCATCGGGGACAGGACCATGCTCCAGCAGACGGTGGACCGGCTTGCCGGTTTCGTGAAGCCTCGGGACATTCTAATCGTCACCGGGCGCGGATTCGGCGAGCTCGCCCGGGAACAGTTGCCCCAGATACCCGCCGGAAACATTATAGAAGAACCCTGCGGACGCGATACCGCGGCGGCCGTGGGATTGGCCGCGGTTTACCTGGAGCGCCGCGATCCTCAGGGGGTTATGGCGGTCCTGCCGGCAGACCATTATATCGCCGATCCGGTGAAATTCTGCCGGGTGCTGGAAATCGCGGTTGAAACCGCCCGGTCCGGCGAATGGCTGGTTACGCTGGGCATCACGCCCACGCGGCCGGAAACCGGCTACGGCTACATCCAGCGCGGAAGGCTGCTTAAAACCGTAGGAAGCACGGCGGTTTATAAGGCGCTGCGCTTTACGGAAAAACCGGATGCCCTTAAGGCGCGCCGGTTTCTCGCCAGCGACAAGTATTTCTGGAACAGCGGAATGTTTGTCTGGCGGATTGACGTGATACTCCAGTTGTTCAAGAAGTATTTACCCGAACTCACCGGCGGCCTGGAGCGTATAGGCAGCGCACTGGGCACGGACCAGGCGGCAAGTATGCTTGAAACGGTATATCCCTCCCTCCCCCGGATTTCCATCGATTACGGCGTTATGGAACAGGCCGCCAACGTTTTGGTGCTGCCCGCCGACTTCGGATGGGACGACGTCGGCACCTGGCCTGCCTGGGCGCGGTACGGCGGCATCCAGGACGGGCAGGGAAACGTCATTGAAGGAAACGGGGTGCTGGTGGAAAGCTCGGGTTGCGTGATACGGGCTTCTAATCACGTGGTGGCCGCTCTGGGCATTCGCGACCTCGTCATTGTTGAGGAAAACGGGCGTTTACTGGTCTGCCCCAAGAACCGCGCCCAGGAGATAAAAAGACTGGTTGCGGCGTTAAAGGAAGCCGGGCATGACGACGCTGTTTAACCCGAACATTTTTCGGGCCTACGACATCAGGGGGGTCGCCGACCGGGACCTGACGCCTGAGGCGGTAACCGCGCTCGGGAAGGCCGTGGGGACCTTAATGATTAACAGCGGGAGCCATAATGTTGTTGTGGGCCGGGATAACCGCCTGAGCTCCCCGAGGCTGCGCGACGCGCTTGTGGGCGGTCTGGTCGGTACCGGGTGTGATATCTGTGACATCGGTGAAGCGGCGACGCCGGTCTTGTATTTTACGTGCGACCATTACGGCGCCGGGGGTGGAGTGATGATTACCGGGAGCCACAACCCCCCGCAAGAAAACGGTTTTAAAATCACTGTCGGAGGAGCAACCATATACGGCGAGGAGATCCTCCGGTTAAAAGAAATAATGACGGCCGGCGCTTTTTCCACCGGAACCGGAACTATAAGGCACGAAAACGCTTCGCGGGCGTACCTCGGGATGCTCCGGGAAAAGATAAAGCTCGGCCCGCGTCGGCTCAAAGTCGCGGTTGACTGCGGCAACGGCACGGGAGCCTTGTTCGCGGAAGAGATACTGCGGGGCTGGGGGTGCAAGGTCATTCCCCTTTTCTGCGTCTCGGACGGAAGCTTCCCCAACCACCAGCCGGACCCGGTTAAGACCGCCAACCTTCAGGAACTCCGGCGCGCGGTTATCGATAAGGACTGCGACCTTGGCGTCGGTTACGACGGGGATGCGGACCGTCTGGGCGTAGTCGACGAAAAAGGTAACATAATCTGGGGCGACCGGCTGCAGATCCTGTTCTGGCGGGAGATCCTGCCGCACAACCCGGGAACGCCGTGCATTGTGGAGGTTAAGTGCTCTCAGGCGCTGGTGGACGAAATAATACGTCTGGGGGGAAGACCTTTCTTCTATAAAACCGGCCACTCGCTTATTAAGGCCAAAATGAAAGAAATCGGGGCGCTCTTTACGGGCGAAATGTCCGGGCATATGTTTTTCGCCGATGAGTACTACGGGTTCGACGACGCCTTTTACGCCACCGGCAGACTGCTGCGCATCCTCTCGCACGCCGGCCTTCCATTATCGCAAATGTTCGCCGATGTTCCCCGGTATTACTCAACCGCGGAAACAAGGATACCGTGCGCCGATGATCAGAAATTTTCCGTGGTCGTTCGGCTTGTCGACCATTTCCGAAAGGGCCACGAAGTCATCGATGTAGACGGCGCGCGGGTGCTGTTCGACGAAGGCTGGGGACTGGTGCGCGCTTCGAACACCCAACCGGTGCTGGTGGCGCGCTGTGAAGCGAAGACTGCGGAAGGTTTGAAGAGGATTTGCAGCGTCATTCAAAAAGCGGTTGTTGCAGCAGCCGGAGTAGAGGATTTCGCATGGGAATTTTAGAAGATGTTTGCAAGACATAGCGCTATATCAAGCTGAACTTAACGAATAGGGATAGAGAAAGGGAAAAACATGACCGCTTACCTTGTAACCGGAGGCGCCGGCTTTATCGGTTCGCACATCGTTGAAGAACTGGTCCGAAAGGGCGAGCGGGTCCGCGTGCTGGACAACCTCTCTTCCGGTAAAAAGGAAAACCTGGCGCATTTAACGAAAAGCATCGAATTCATTGAAGGGGACATAACCAATACCGCGGACGTAGCCCGTTCGGTAGAGGGCGTTGATTATATCCTGCATCAGGCCGCGCTGGCGTCGGTCGACGGGTCGGTCCGGGACCCTTTGCTGACGAACGCGGTGAACATCACCGGCACGCTGAATCTGCTCCAGGCCGCTTGCGATAACAAGATCAAACGTTTCGTCTATGCAGCTTCGTCAGCGGTTTACGGCAACACATCAACGCTCCGCAAGAGCGAAAACCTGTCCGCCGACCCGTTATCCCCATACGCCGTTACCAAGTATACCGGGGAGCTTTACTGCCGGATTTTTTACAGAATATACGGACTGGAGACAGTAGCGCTGCGGTATTTCAACGTATTCGGCCCCAGGCAGGACCCCAATTCCATGTACGCCGCCGTGATACCGCTTTTTATTGCAGCGATCCTGCAAGGGAAAATCCCCGTGATTTACGGCGACGGAGACCAGTCTCGGGATTTTGTCTACGTTTCGGATGTGGTGGAAGCCAACCTTCTGGCGTGCTCGGCGCCGAAAGCCCCCGGGGAAGTACTCAACGTGGGATGCGGCAATCAAATTACCGTCAATCAACTCCTGACTGACTTGAAGAGGATTATGAAAAGCGACGTGACTCCAGTCCATCAGGAAGCCCGTCCCGGTGACGTGCGTCATTCCCTGGCCGACATCACCCGCGCCCGCAAAATATTGGGTTACGAACCCGCCGTTTCGCTGCAGGAAGGCCTACAGAAAACGGTGGCCTGGTTCATGCAGTAAGTATCATTTTAAGACCTTTCTTTTACGTGCTTCAATCATTCTTAGAAACCTCATGCCCAACGGGGGTAAAGAATGTTTCAATCGAGGCTTTTACGTATCGCTATTGGTATTACGGTCAGCCTGGCTTTTCTGGCGGGGGCGTTTTACAAGATACAACCGCCGCAGTTCTGGGCGGCGCTTAAGAGCATAAACGCGGTCAATGTGCTGTTGTGCGTCATGTTCTTCGGGTTAAGCTGTGTCTTCCGGGCGCTGATGTGGCGCCTCACAACGCGGCCGTTAGGACAGGTCGGGTTCTTTACGCTGTTCGGCGGCGTGGTTGTCGGGTATATGGCGAACAACGTCCTGCCCCTGCGGGCGGGCGAGTTGGTGCGGGCTTTCTATCTTGCCGCGCGCTCCGATATCTCCAAAACAGCCGCCTTCTCCACCATCTGCATCGAAAGGGTCCTCGATGTTGTCTCGCTCGCACTGTTGTTGGCGCTTGGGGTCGCATGTGGCATCCAAGGGCTTGCAGTACACACCGCGGAGGTGGCGCTGACGGCGCTGGCCGCGGCGGTCCTGGCAGCAGTCCTTTTAGTGGCGGGGCTTTCCTGGGCTAGCGGGAGAAAGCAAGGCGCTTCAAACTTTTTTGCCCGTCTTTTCGACGTTATCGGCAAATTCGTTCAGCCGGTGCGCCAACTTCAGAAGCCGAAAATCGTTTTGGCCCTGTTGGGGCTGAGCCTTGCGGCCTGGGCCAGCAACTATTTTTCGGTCTTGGCCCTTATCAACGGCGCAGTGGTGTCCCAACTACAGGCGGCACTGTTGCTTCTCCTTTTCGTAAACCTCGGATTGCTCATTCCTTCCTCCCCGGGAGCGCTCGGGGTCATGCAGGTGGCCTTCTGGACGGCGCTGGCCGCGTTCGGCGTCCCCAAGGAACAAAGCCTGGCATACTCCTTCGTCTACCAGGGAGGGCTTTACCTCTTCACCTTTGCGGTGGGACTGTCTTTCCTATTCCGGGCGCATCTGCGGCTGAAGGATGTATCCGGTCAACTCCCAACGCCGGAAGTTCCTCCGGAAGCCACTGAGGTGGCACAAATGAGTCGCCCGAACTGAAGCTCGTGAATACGGTTCACGCCTGATCCGCCTGAATTCTCACTACATGATGCGGCAGCGCGATACACCTTCCCAATAACCGCGCCTTTTTAAAATAATCCTTGACAGCCCAAATTCCAAGCGTTAGGATTAATCAAAAAATAACGTCAAAATATACCATGGTTATTTAAAATATGTAAATAATACATACTATGTCCATTATAAGGTGGGAAGCAGCCAATGAATTTCATAATCCTGTTTATACGCAGTGTCCCTTTTTTCGTAATAATGCCGGTATTAACATGGATTAGCATGGGTTATGCGTGTGCCGGAGAACCATTGCGGACTGCTGCAAATGAAGAAATCATCGGTTTGTTAACAGGACCGGGATATGATCATATTTGTTCGCTTCTCATAAACACACCTGTTACCGGATATACCGTTCTTGCTACTCCCATTTTATTAAACGCAGGGCTTACAAACGTAAAGTCAGCTACCCCGACACCCTCAGCTATAACTCGCGGCATCGTAAAGGGAAACACGACGGAACACTGTAACGCTCGCGGTCAGATAAAGACCTGCATATTTGACGTAAATCCCTGCACTTTACAGGGCGTTTTTAAAATCACCTGGTCCGGCGGCGATTATGACCTTAGTCTGGTTCGCCCTGACGGAAGTCAAATTGACCCTCAAGACCCGTTCGGGGATTACACCTTTAGGAAGGATGCTACATATGCATACTGCGCCGTAGACCTTCCCGAACCCGGCACATGGACTTGTGTCGTTACGGCAAATGAAGTGCCGCCTGGGGGAGGCACCGTAAATTGTCTCCTTCTCGTTATTGAAGAGACTCCGCCGGAGGTGATTCTTGAAGGATTTGCCGATGGCTATGTCCTAAAGGAACCGGTCGTTGTTACAGCCCGGGGTTATGATATGGATGGTTTTTCCTCACTTGAGTTTTTTCTGAATTACAATGATTTAGTTAGCGTATGGTATGACACTCCGCAGAGCGTAGTGGAAAAGACTTATTTACTGAATCCGACATTACTACCGGACGGGAAGTACACATTTTCCGCCTTATTAGCCGATAACAACTTTTCATCAACCGGCAAGAGCCTGGACTTTATTATTGACAACGTCTTGCCCGTCGCGGATGCAGGTTTGGACAAGGAGGTTTACAATGGTGAAGAAGTCGCCTTTGACGCTTCGTCATCCAGTGACGCGATTGTATTCTTATGGGGTTTCGGCGACGGAACTGTCGACGCATGTGAATTCCCGTACGGTGTCCATACATACAGTAACCCTGGAAGGTATACTGTAACCCTCACCGTTTATGACGATGCCGGGAATATGGCGGAGGATACGGCAAACGTCACTGTGCGCGCAAGGACGCAATAGCGCCAAAGGCTGTCAGTGCCCCGATTGATTTTACACTGTCCAACACCCAAATTCAAGCCTGCGTGAGTTTTATGGACCATAACCGACCTGGGTGGCGGCAGTATTGTCATATATAAAGAATGAGATGGTATTTGACAACAAACATCTTTAGGCGGGGTCTGTTGACCCCGCTATTTTCATAGTATCTTTACAATATGGGATAGTGCTGTTTAAAGCAAAGAGAGGGTTAGCTTTTTCTACCGCATCTTTTCTATTATCGCGGTCGCCATTTCGCTTGTTTTGGCGGTGCCGCCGAGGTCGTAGGTGACGGTCTTCCCTTCCTCCAATACGGCGGTCACGCCGCACATTACCCGCTCCGCGGCCGCGGACTCGCCCAGGTGTTTGAGCATCATTACCCCCGAGAGGATGGTGGCCAGGGGGTCGACCTTGTCCATCCCGGCGTATTTGGGGGCGCTGCCGTGCACCGGCTCGAATACCGCGGTTTCTTCCCCGATATTGGCGCCGGGGGCCACGCCGAGCCCGCCCACCAGGCCCGCCGCTAGATCGGAAACGATGTCGCCGTACAGGTTGGGCAGGACCAGGACGTCGTAGTTCTCCGGCGCTTGCACCAGCTTCATGCACATCGCGTCCACGATCATGTCCTCGAATTCGATGTCGGAATAGCCGGATGCGACACTCCGCGCGCACTCAAGAAAAAGTCCGTCTGAGTACTTCATGATGTTGGCCTTGTGCACGGCGGTGACTTTCTTCCTGTTCTCGCGCCGGGCAAGTTCGAAGGCGAAGCGCACGACCCGCTCGGAAGCCTCGCGGGTTATGATCTTGATGCTTTCCGCCGCGTTCCGGCCGACCTTGTGTTCGATCCCGGCGTACAGGTCCTCGGTATTTTCCCGGACGATGATCAGGTCCACGTTTTCGTAGCGCGTCTTGATACCGGGCAGGCTTTTCGCCGGCCTCAGGCAGGCGTACAGGTCAAGCTCCTGCCTGAGCGCCACGTTGACGCTGCGGAAGCCTTTACCGACCGGGGTGGTCAGCGGCCCCTTCAGTGCTGTTTTGTTCTTTCTGATGGAATCGAGCACATGCGCCGGCAGCGGGGTGCCGTACTCGCCGATAACCTTCTCCCCGGCCTCGACCACTTCCCATTCTATCCCGGTCCCGGAAGCCTCGATCACCCGCCGCGCGGCGGTTGTGATATCCGGCCCGGTCCCGTCCCCCGGTATAAGGGTTATTCTGTGCATGGTAATCCTCCGTTTAAAGTTCAACGTTCAAAGTTCAAAGTTCAAAGTTCAAGGTTCAACGTTAGAATTCAGTAGTCAGAAGTCAGGAGCCAGGAACCAGAAGTCAGGAGCCGGGAAACAGGAGCCACTGAGGACTTTCGACTGAGGACTTCTTTATTCTACCTCCTACCTTCTATCTTCTGAAAAATTAAATCCCCCGTATTTTTTAAAATGCGCCACCAGGCCGCCGTCGGCAAGGATTTTCAACATCACCGGCGGCAGAGGTTTAACCGGAATGGAGGTTTTTCTGGTTCGGTTTGTAATGGTCCCCGCGGCAAGGTCCACCACCAGGTCGTCACCCGGTTTTATCCGGTCGGTGTCGCATTCCACCACCGGAAGACCGGTGTTGATGGCGTTACGGAAAAAAATCCGGGCGAAGGATTTCGCCAGCACGGCGCCGATCCTGGCGTGCTTGATGGACAGGGGCGCCTGCTCACGGGAAGAGCCGCACCCGAAGTTGGCGCCGGCTACGATAAAGTCCCCGGGACGTATCTTTCCATAGAAATCCGGATCAAGGTCTTCCATGACGTGGTGCGCCAGCTCATCCATATCGAGCGTCTTGAACTTATATTTGCCGGATATGATGTAATCGGTGTTGACGTCGTCACCGAAGTTGTGCGCTCGTCCTTTAAGTTCCATTGCGTTCCCTCCTATATCAAAAATGACTCAACCGCCAAGACGCCAAGAACGCCCAATGTCCAAGATGTGACAACGTTTCCCTGGCCTGTAAAAATGGTAGGCGCAGCCCACCCCACTTTATCTTGCTAAGGCAGAAGTTCACGCGGGTCGGTTATTTCGCCCGCCACCGCTGCAGCGGCCACCGCCGCGGGCGAAGCAAGGTAGATCTCGGCGTTGCTGTTCCCCATGCGGCCTTTGAAGTTGCGGTTGGCCGTGGAAACGACTACTTCGTTGTCGGCCGGAACGCCGTTGTGCGTCCCCACGCAGGGACCGCATCCGGGCGTCACCACCGCCGCTCCCGCCTGCGCGAGTTTTGCCAGCGTGCCGTCCTCTATCGCCTCCAGGTAAATCCGCCTTGAGGCGGGCGCAACAATCAGGCGCACGTGCGGGTGTACGCTTTTTCCGTCGAGAACGGCCGCAGCCGTGCGGAGGTCTTCCAGCCTGCCGTTGGTGCAGGTGCCGATAAAGGCCTGGTCGATCTTAAGACCCGCGACCGCGCCCAAAGGCGCCACGTTGTCCACACGGTGGGGCTTGGCCACCTGCTGCTCCAGGTTCGAAACATCATATTCCTTCACGGCGGCATAAGCGGCGTCGGGATCGGCCGCGACCGGTGTAAACTCCTTGCCGCCGCATGCCTCAAGCCAAGCGAAGGTCTTGGCGTCGGCCTCCATCAGTCCCGCCTTGGCGCCCATCTCCACCGCCATGTTGGCCACGGTGAAACGGCCTTCCATAGAGAGCGCGGCAAAAGCCTCGCCGGTAAACTCAACCGCTTTGTAGGTGGCTCCGTCCGCGGTCAGCGCGCCGATGAGGGAAAGGATAAGGTCTTTGGCGTATACCCCCTTGGGAAGGACGCCGCGGCATACAATTTTAACGGTTTCGGGGACCTTGAACCACATGTGCCCCGAGATAAGCGCCGCCGCCAGGTCGGTCGAACCCACACCCGTGGAAAAGGCGTTAAGCGCCCCGTAGGTGCAGGTGTGGGAGTCCGCCCCCACGGCCACGCAGCCGGGACCCACACGGCCGCTTTCCACCATCACCTGGTGGCACACGCCGTTACCGATATCGTATATCTTTGCGCCCTTTTCCCGGGCGAAATCGCGCATCAGCTTGTGAAGGTTGGAGATGCCTTCCGTCGGACTGGGCACACTGTGGTCGATCACCAGGTTAACCCTGTCCGGGTCGAAAACCTTCTTCCCGCCCATCCGCTCAAACGCCTGGATGGCAAGTGGGGCGGTGCCGTCCTGGGCCATCACGCAGTCGATCCCGGCAACCACTATCTCACCCGCCCGGCAGGACCTGCCGCCGGCACGTGAGAGAATTTTTTCAATGATGGTCTGTCCCAAAGCCTTATCCCCTCTTTCCGAAGAAATCCTCATAAATGCTGACAAGTTCCTTGTCAAAAAGCACACGCTTGTAATCCACCGCCGCCCGGCGAATCTCGGGCAGAAGCTCCTCGGCCTGGTGCTTGCTCAGTATTATCCCGTACTCCGCAAACTTAGCCCTGAGGGCCGCCGAGCCGGAGTGTTTCCCGATCATTATCTGGCGGGCCAGTCCGACCTCTTCGGGCCGGAAGGCTTCATAAGTCTTCGGGTTCTTGAGCGCGCCGTCGGCGTGGATCCCGGACTCGTGCGCGAACATGTTCATCCCCACGATCGCCTTCCAGGAGGGGAGTTCCCGGTGGGCGGCGCGTGATACGTACTCCGCCACCTCACGGAACATCTCGGTCCTGAAGCCGAGGTCCACGTTATAGAGGTGTTTAAGCGCCATAACCACCTCTTCCAGTGCGGCGTTCCCGGCCCTTTCCCCGAGCCCGCAAACGGTGACCCCGATCCAGTCGGCGCCCGCAGCCACTCCCGCAAGAGCGTTGGCGGTGGCCATACCGAAATCGTTGTGGGTGTGCATCTCTATCGGGATACCGACTTCTTTGACAATGGTTTTAATGTTTTCGTAAGTCGTAAAGGGGTCCAGCACTCCTACGGTATCGCAGTAACGCAGCCTGTCTGCGCCCGCTTCTTTGGCCGCCCGCGCAAAGGTCAAAAGAAAATCCATATCGCTGCGGGAAGCATCCTCCGCGTTGGTAGAAACATAGACCCCGTGCTTCTTGGCAAAGGCGACGGCGCCCGTCATCTTATCTAAAACCCACTCCCGGGAGGTCTGCAGTTTATGCTTGATGTGGATATCGGACGTCGAGATGGATATGGCCACGGCGTCCACACCAAGGGCGAGCGACGCCTCGATATCCCTTATCACCGGGCGGTTCCAGCCCATGATGCTGGCCTTCAACCCCGACAGACAGATTTCCTTGATCGACTCGGATTCGTCCCCGCCCATGACCGGGATTCCCGCTTCAATCTGGTGGACCCCTATTTCATCCAGGAATTTGGCGATGCGGATCTTTTCCCGGTTGGCGAAAACCACTCCCGCGGTCTGTTCCCCGTCGCGCAGGGTGGTGTCGACAATCATGATGTCTCTCCCCTCAAACAAAACAAACACCTCTCTGTCTCTATAAGAGTCATTTCTTCAGGGTCAGAATATAGAATATTTAATCAAAACTCTTTTTCTTTCTACCTCTTGCTCCTTCCCTCACTTACCTTCTGTCTTCTATATTCTACATTCTATATTCTATTTCTCCAGGGCTTCCTTCAAGAGGCTGTTGACCAGCCCCGGATTGGCCTTCCCTCTGGTGGCCTTCATCACCTGGCCCACCAGAAAGCCGAGCGCCTTGTCCTTACCCTGTCTGTAATCCGCCACCACCTTGGGATTTGCGGCGATAACCTTTTCTATCTCCGCCTTAAGCGCAGACTCGTCGGTAATCTGGACAAGACCCTGCTCCCGCACGATAACCTGCGGGTCTTTGCCGCTGTTGAACATCTCCTCGAAGACGGTCTTGGCGATCTTCCCGCTGATGGTGCCGTCGTCGATCAGCTTGAGCAGCACGGCCAGTTGCGCCGGCCGCACCGGTGACGCGTCTATCTCTTTATTGGTCGCGTTTAAAAGCCGCGCCAGTTCCCCCATCACCCAGTTACCGACGGTTTTGGGGTTGGGATATACCTTCAGGCACTCCTCGAAATAATCCCCTATCTCCCGCGTGTTCGTGAGCACCCCGGCGTCATAAGCCGAAAGGCCGTACTCGCCGACATAGCGCTCCCGCCTCGCGTCGGGGAGTTCGGGAAGGGTTCCGTTTATCTGTTCGACCCACTCCCTGGTAATCACCAAAGGCGGGAGATCGGGTTCCGGGAAATAGCGGTAATCGTGCGCCTCCTCCTTGCTGCGCAGGGGGAGAGTCACGCCTTTCGCGTCGTCCCAGGTACGCGTCTCCTGAACCACGCGCCCCCCTTCCTCTATCACGGCGATCTGGCGCTCGACCTCGTAGGCAAGCGCCCGCTGCAGGGAACGGAAGGAGTTCACGTTCTTTATTTCGGTCCTGGTACCGAATTCCGGGCTTCCGACAGGCCGGACCGAAATGTTCGCATCGACGCGCAGGGAGCCCTCTTCCATCTTGCAGTCCGAAATGCCCGTGAACTGAATCACGCTCCGGAGTTTTTCCGCGTAGGCCTTGGCCTCGTCCGGCGAGCGCATGTCCGGTTCGGAGACTATCTCCAGCAAAGGCACGCCGGTCCGGTTGTAATCTACCAGCGAGTATGGTGTCGTGGAAACCGTCCCCTGGTGAACCAGTTTTCCGGCGTCTTCCTCCATGTGAATGCGGGTGATGCCGATCCGCCTGACGCCGTTTTCCGTTTCTACCTCAAGGTAGCCGTTCTGCGCCAGCGGCAGGTCGTACTGCGATATCTGATAGGCTTTCGGCAGGTCCGGGTAGTAATAGTTCTTCCGGTCGAATTTGCAGAACCGCGCCACCTCGCAATTAAGCGCCAGGGCGGCACGAATGCCGTACTCGACCACTTTCTTATTTAAAACCGGCAGCACCCCGGGAAGCCCCAGGCACACCGGACAGATGTGGGCGTTGGGCTCGCCGCCGAAGGCCGCGCTCGAGGAGCAGAATATCTTGCTTTCCGTCCGCAGCTCGGCGTGTATCTCGAGCCCGATTACCGTTTCGTAACCCTTCATTCGTTCAACTCCTCTTAGTCCCTAACCCGGACAAGCCGGAACCACCCAAGCACTTAACGATACGTTAGAACTACTTTGTATCGTTATGTGCACAATGTGACTTAGAACGCCGCGTCTTAAGATCAACAAGTTGAGTGCTGGGCCACAGATGGACACGGATAGATACGGATTTAGTCTATTCCTAAGTCATTGGTCCTTGCTCACAAGTTTCGTTTCCTTATTCCCCATTAGTGTTAATCAGTGTTAATCCGTGGTTCGTATCGTTCCATTGTTTCCGGTGCTTGGTCCTCATTCCGCATTCGTCTTTATCCGTGGTGGCTTTCTTGCCACTAAAGACCGGGCCGTTTCGCCGTAAAGCCGGTTTCCTGCTCAAAGGCGTAAGCCGCGCGCAACAGCCGTTCCTCGCCGAAGGGCGGCCCGATCAACTGGACGCCTACCGGAAGGCTTCCGGCAAACCCGCCGGGTATGGACAGACCCGGCAACCCCGCCAGGTTCACGGCAAGGGTGCAGATGTCCGAGAGGTACATCGACAGGGGATCGGCGACCTTCTCGCCTATTTTGAAAGCCGGTGTCGGCGTCGTCGGCGAGAGCAAAACGTCAAACCGCTCAAAAGCGGCGTCGAAATCGCGTTTGATAAGCGCGCGCACCTTCAGCGCCTTAAGGTAGTAAGCGTCGTAGTAACCCGCGGAAAGGGCGTAGGTGCCGAGCATTATTCTTCGCTTGACCTCCGCGCCGAAACCCTGGCTGCGAGTCTTTTTGTACATCGCCACCACGTCCTCCGCCGGTACGCGGAGGCCGTACTCCACCCCGTCGTAACGCGCCAGGTTCGAGGAAGCCTCGGCGGGTGCGATAAGGTAATACGTAGGCAGGGCGTATTTGGTATGCGGGAGGGACGTTTCTTCCACCGTCGCGCCGAGTCTGGTTAAAACCTCGATCACCCCGTTAAAAACATCGCGGACTTCCGGCGCTATGCCTTCTCCGGTATACTCGCGCGGCACGCCCACCCTGAAGCCCTTTATATCCGTTACAAGCGATTCCGTGTAGTCCGGCACTTCTCTGGGAACCGAGGTCGAATCCTTCGGATCGTGCCCGGCGACGGCGTTCAGCAGCAGCGCGCAGTCGCGGACGTCCCGGCTGAACGGGCCGATCTGGTCGAGTGAAGAGGCGAACGCCACAAGGCCGTAACGGGAGACCAGACCGTAGGTGGGCTTCAGCCCGACAACGCCGCAGAACGCCGCCGGCTGCCGGATGGAGCCGCCGGTGTCGGAACCCAGGGCAAGTACGGCCTCGCCCGCAGCGACCGCCGCCGCCGAACCGCCGCTTGACCCGCCGGGGACCCGCTCGAGGTCCCAGGGGTTGGCGGTGGGGAAATAGCCCGAATTTTCGGTTGACGAGCCCATCGCGAACTCGTCCATGTTGGTCTTGCCCGTAAACACCGCGCCTTGCTTCTCAAGGCTTTCGACCACCGTCGCGTCATAGGGGGGAACAAACCCCTTGAGGATCCTGGAGGCGCAGGTGGTTTCCACGCCCCGGGTACACAGGTTGTCCTTCAGGGCTACGGGGATACCCGCCAGCGGCGGCAATACCTCGCCCGCGGCAAGGGCGCCGTCGACCGCCCGCGCCCTGGACAATGCTTCTTCCCTTTGCAGGAGAAGGTATGCCCTGACCCTTTCATCGACCGCGTCGATTCGTTTAAAAACGGTTTCCGCAAGTTCCACCGCCGATATTTTTCTTTCCCGTAAAAGCCGGCCCAACTCGTGCGCCGGCCTGTAAAAAAGGGCCAAGTCAATTCCTCCCGTATCTATTCGGGGTCAGAATCCAGTAGTCAGTAGTTAGGGCAAAAGGCTCTGGAAGGGCTTCTGGCTTCTGGCTTCTGGCTTCTGGCTTCTGGCTTCTGGCTTCTGGCTTCTGGCTTCTGGCTTCTGGCTTCTGGCTTCTGAGTTCTGGCTTCTGGCTTCTGGCTTCTGAGTTCGTCACACCAGCCGCGGCACGCGGAAGTGCCTGTCCTCCCTTGACGGAGCGTGCTCCAGGACCGTTTCCGCCTCAAGATGCCCGCCCGCTTTATCCTCACGAAAAACGTTCTGCAGGGGCAGGACATGCGCCAGCGGCGGAACGTCAGCCGTATCAAGCTCGTTTAAAACGGAGGCGTGCTCGAGGATATTTGCGAGCTGCTTTGTGTAAACCCGTTTTTCTTCCTCGTTAAGTTCTAAACGTGCCAGAAGGGCGACATGTTCGACATCTTTTTGAGTAATCATCTCCAACACCCTCCCTCGAAAAATAAATCAACCGCCAAGACGCCAAGAAAGCAATGAATCAAGAAAAAAATATATCACAACACTTAAATCGTTATATCCAGCGTCGATTTTCATGCTTCGTTTTGCCGTAACGCGGCATGGGTGACTCTTGAAAAACCAAAGCAAATTATATCAAATTTGTGCCTTAAATAACAAGCTCTTCTTTCAAGACAGCAATACCGCCCGGGGAAGGGTCGGTTACTGTTTTTCCGGCTGCTTTCGGCGTCAGCCCTCAAGAAAAAGCAGGCGTTGCAGCTCTTCTTCGTTTAAAATATCGACGCCGAGTTCCCGCGCCTTATCGTATTTGGAACCCGGGTTCTTCCCCACCGCGACGTAATCCGTACGGCGGCTCACGCTCGACGCCGCCCTGCCGCCCAACGACTCGATCCGTCGGGTGGCCTCATCCCTGGTGAACCCTTCGAACGTCCCCGTCAGGACGAAGACCTTGCCCGCCAGCGGCCTGAACGCCGCGCGGTCTTCGAGGCTCCGGGTGTTGACCCCCGCCGCGGCAAGCCGCTCTATTACCTCCAGGTTCTGCCGCTCCGCGAGAAAAGCCCTGATGCTGGCCGCCATTTTGGGTCCTATCTCATGAATGGTCGTCAGTTCTTCCCCGGTAGCCGCCATCAACCGCTCCAGGTCGCCGAAATGACCCGCCAGCAGCTTCCCCGCTCGTTCCCCAACGTGCCGTATGCCGAGCGCGAAAATCAGCCGGCCGAAATCCTTCTTTTTGCTTGCCTCGATCTCGCCAAAAAGGTTGGCGGCCGATTTTTTCCCCATTCTCTCCAGACCCGCCATAACCCCGGGCTCTATGGCATAAATATCGCTTATGCTTCTCACCAGGCCCTTTTCTACCAACTGCTCCACCAGCGCCCGGCCAAGCCCCCGGATATCCATCGCATTCCGGGAGGCAAAGTGCAACACGCTCTCTTTCAGACGCGCCGGACAGGAGATGTTCGGACACCGGACGGCCACTTCCTTTTCTTCTTTTACGGTTCCGGCACCGCATACGGGACAGCGGTGCGGCATCGTAAACACCTCTTCCCCGCCCGCGCGCCTTTCCGGAAGGGAGCGCACGACCTCGGGGATGACGTCGCCGGCCTTGTGCACCACGATACTGTCGCCCATCCTGATGTCCTTTTCCCGGATCAGATCCTCGTTATGAAGCGTCGCGCGAACAACGGTGGTCCCGGCGAGACGCACCGGGTCAAACACGGCCGTAGGGGTTAAAACCCCCGTCCGCCCGACGCTGACGATGATCTTTTTAATCTTCGTGACCGCCTCCTCGGGCGGGAATTTATAGGCCACCGCCCAGCGCGGGCTTTTCATGGTCGCCCCCAGCCGCGCCTGCTGCTCGTACGAATCCAGCTTTACCACCATACCGTCGATCGCGTACGGCAGGTCAAAACGCTTTTCGTGCCAGGAGAGACAATACTCAACCGCTTCCTCAATCCCGGAAAAAAGGCGGTAATTCGTATTGACCCTGAAACCCTGCGCCGCCAGCCATTCAAGCACTTCGTGATGGGTCTTGAGCTCCAGCCCTTCGGCGTGCCCGATACCGTACACGAACAGGTCGAGCTTGCGGTGGGCGGTAACGCCGGGGTCCAGCTGCCGCAGGCTTCCGGCCGCGGCGTTCCTCGGGTTGGCGAAAAGCGTTTCGCCGGCTTCCTCCCGCAGCTCATTCAAGCGCACGAAGGCCTCCTTGGGCATGTACGCCTCGCCGCGCACCTCGATAACCGGGGAGGCATCCTTCATCAGGCGGAGCGGCAGCGCCCGGATGGTGCGCAAGCCGGGGGTGATGTCCTCACCCGTTTCCCCGTCCCCGCGGGTGGCTCCACGGGCGTACTCGCCGAGACGATAGGTAAGCGACACCGCCAGTCCGTCGATCTTCGGCTCCACCACGTAGGCCGTTCTCTCGCCGGGCAGAGCGCTGCGGACGCGCCGGTCGAAATCCCGGAGTTCCTCCGCCCCGAAGGCGTTGGCCAGACTGAGCATCGGCGCGATGTGCCGCACGGCGGCAAAGCCCTCCCGCGGCGCGCCGCCGACCCGCTGCGTCGGCGAGTTAGGGGTTATCAATTCCGGATGGGCCTTTTCCAAAGCCGTCAGTTCGCCGAGCAGACGGTCAAACTCGGCGTCGGAAATCACCGGGTCGTCAAGAACGTAGTACCGGTGGTTATGATGTTCTATCTCCCGGCGGAGTTCTTCGATCCGGCGCTCCGCCTCTTCTTTCCCGGACATTTTTCCTCCCTGAAGGTGATATAACCGCCATGACGCCAAGATTCTAAAAACGTTAAGTCAACAAGTCTGTTAAAGCCTCGCTTTCTTCATTAGTAAAAAGTTGCCCTTGTATCCTAAATTTTTATGATAATATTCCACGTTGCTATCTTATCGTTTAATTTAAGGTGTAGCCTTTAGTACTTAATATTGCCTTTCGGTATCCTTTAAAATAATACCGTACTTCATGGCCTCCTTGGCGCCTTGGCGGTTCATCCCCATATCTTACACTATCAATTCAGCCACAAACTTTATAAGTATCGCCCCGGGCACAAAAATCACCTGCGCCAGCAGGGTCCCGAGAAAACGGGTCACGGCCAGATAAGTCGCCATCTGCCGCACATCCTTTTCCTCCCGCTTACCCCTGAGGGCCTGGTCGGTAATCATCGCGACCGTCGGGTCCACCGCCGTAGCAAGGAGAACAGCCGCCACGCCGTTGACGATTCCGGAAAGGAGCGTCGCGGTCGCCCGGTAGTGGGGGAAAAGGGCGCCGGCGTAAAGGGCGGAAAGCACCCCCGTGGTGTAGACACCCGTCACCACAATATTAAGGACCAGGAACCCCTTGGGTATGCCTGAGCGCTCCCGGATCACCTTCCGCAGCGTTTGGGGCGCGGCCGGCCTCATGGTCTTCAAAGCCTTGTAAAACCGCCGCGGCGAAAGGGAAAAAATAATCAGCCGCGGAACCGACCCTATTTCTTCAAAAAGCAGGATCGCCCTGGAAAACACCTGTACAAAAGCCGGGATCAGAAGCCCTCCGAGGATCGTCCCGACGGTCGCCGCTATTATAACGAGCCTTATGCTGTGGTCCAAAGAAAGAAGCTCCTGCTGGTATACCGGTGACGCGAGCAAAACATCCAACGAAGCCCGGGACGGCAGCGCCGCGATACCGCGGTTTATCGCCCTCTCCACGAGAGAGGACAGGAGCGGCGCCTGAATCATATTGGCCGAACTGGCGATCAGGAAAATGATATTAAAAAGCGAATATGCGGTCGCCAATCGCCCGGTTCGCACCCCGGAGAGACGCACGCTGTAAATCAGGGTGTTAATCAGGTGAACGAGCACCGTAAGAGCCATAACCGCGATGAGATGCGTCGTCACTCTATGGCCAGCCTTTCTAAAGGAGCGTAACTCAAAATCAGGGTTTTTATCCCGGCGCCGGGAAACATAACCGTCACCCGCGCGTCCTCCCCTCTGCCTTCGACCGCCATCACCGTGCCCGGACCCCATTTCTTATGGGCCACCCGGTCGCCGGGCTCCAGCTCAAAGGCATCCAGCCCTTCGCCGTCGGCCGGAGCAACGTCCCCCGCCCTCATCTCCTCCAGCAATCCCTCGGGCATCTCGCCCAAGAAGCGCGAAGGCGGGTTCCAGGATGTATTCCCGTAAAGGTGCCGGGTCGTGCATCGCGTCAGGAAAAGCCGTTCCTTGGCGCGGGTTATGCCCACGTAGCAGAGCCGTCTTTCCTCCTCCATCGCCGCCGTATCCCCGATGCTCCTGGCATGCGGGAAAAGGCCCTCCTCCAGCCCGGTTATAAAAACCACCGGAAACTCCAGGCCCTTAGCGGTGTGAAGGGTCATAAGCGCCACGGCGTCCGTTCCCGGTTCGAACCTGTCCACATCCGTAAAAAGCGCGACCTCGGCCAAAAAGTCTGTAAGACCGCCGCGCTCTTCTATGTCGAATTCACGGGTTACCGTAAGAAACTCCCTGATGTTCTCCACCCGCGCCTGCGCTTCAGGTGTTTTTTCGGCGAAAAGGTGGCGCTCGTAACCCGTTTCCGCAAGCACGGTTTCCAGGATTCTCGTCACCGCCCAGGCATCCTCTCCCCGCAGCCGGACGAATAGCTCGCCCAACCGGCGCATCTCTTCCCGGACCTTTTTAGACAACCCCTGAACCGCTTCGGCCTCAAGAAGCGCGAGTGCCGGAGACAGGCGGTTCGCGGCGGCATGCTGCAGCAGCCGCCCTAAATAGGCGTCACCGATCCCGCGCGGGGGAACGTTGATGACCCGCCTCAGGCTTACGGCATCCGCCGGGTTGACGATCAACCTGAGATAGGCCAGGATATCCTTAATCTCCTTGCGCTCGTAAAAGCGCAGGCCCCCGAATATCACATAGGGGATACCCGAGAGCAGAAAAACTTCTTCTATAACCCGGGACTGGGCGTGGGTGCGGTACAGCACCGCGCAATCCCCGTAGGATAGACCTTCGTCGCGGCGGAGGGCGGCGACGTTTTCCGCGATCATATTTGCCTCCGTCACCTCGTCCGGCGCGACGCAGAGCATTGCCGGCGCTCCCGGGTCCTTGACCGCAAGGAGGGTCTTCTCCTTGCGCAGGTTGTTATGACTTATCACCCCGTCGGCAACGGACAGGATACTTGCCGTGGAACGGTAATTCTGTTCCAGCTTGACCACCCGCGCTTCCGGATAATCCCGCTCGAAATTGAGGATATTGCTGATATCCGCCCCGCGCCAGCCGAAGATGCTTTGATCAGGGTCGCCCACCACCATCAGGTTGCGGTGCTCGGACGCCAACTGGTTCACCCAGACGTACTGCACGTGGTTGGTATCCTGGTACTCGTCCACCAGGATGAAACGGAAGCGCCGCCGGTAGCGTTCCAGGACCGAAGGACACTGCGTGCAAAGCCGTACCGCTTCCCCCAGAAGGTCGTCGAAATCAAGGGCGTTATAATGCTGAAGCTTTTCCTGATAAAGAGTATAAACCTTCGCCACCAGTTCCTCGTAACGGTTATCAGCATGCCGCGCGTATTCCTCCGGTCCCTTAAGCCAGTTCTTTGCCCGGGATATGGCGGCGATGATGCCGCCGGGAGGGTACCGCTTTTCGTCAAGATCTATCTCTTTCAGGCACTGTCTTACCAGCGCCCGCCTGTCGTCTTCGTCGTAGACCACAAACCCGCTGTCCCTTCCGAGGTGGTGTATCTCGCGCCTCAGGATCCTCAGGCACGCCGAATGAAAGGTCATCACCCAGAGGTCCCGCGCTTCGTCGGGCAGGACCGCCTCGATCCGGGCACGCATCTCTTTTGCGGCCTTGTTGGTGAAGGTAATGGCCAGGATGTTCTCCGGCCGTACGCCGGCCTGGCGGATAAGGTAGGCTATCCGGTAGGTCAACACCCGCGTCTTGCCGCTGCCGGCTCCGGCCAAAACCAGAAGCGGCCCCGTGGTGTGCTCCACCGCCTCCCTCTGACCCGGGTTTAGTTCTCGGAGGAAATCCGTCAACTCTCTCTGGGCATCCTTTCCGCAAAAAAGCGCTGGAACCGGTGTAGTAATTAATTAAAACTAATATTATTCTTTCGTAAAAAATGTTTAAAATGGGAACACTTCTCTTACCAATTAAGGCATAAGGAACATTCCCGGTGTATAAATTCGCCGGTTACGGCCTTTGTCCTCCGCCACAGGGCTAATTTATAAGCGGTCTCCCTGCCGCTGCAACCACTCAGATGCTTGTTGTTCCACATCGCACCTCTCAAGTCGCGGCCCGACGACCGGGACACTGAATAGTTGCACGGCGTTGCCGTATGCCTCCGGGAAGGCTCCTCTTATGATACCATGCATTGGATAATAAGAGAAAGGAGTGTCAAGACACTCCTTTCTCCAGCCCGCTATCGCAACCTGCAATTTTTTATCCTAAAGGAAAAGGCCGATTAACGCTCTAATGCCCGCCGCAGCCGCCGCCCCCGCAGCGATGCCGGTGTGCGTGGCCGCCCGTTCCGTGATTGCAGAGTGAAGGACCGTCGGCCAGTTTTCCGGCAATGAAATCGGTAACGGCGTCCGCCACAGAACCCTTTACGCCGGTTATGACGGTAATACGCCTTCTCCCAAAAACCTCTTTCGCCTTTTCACCCATTCCTCCCGTCAGGACGTGAGTCACCCCCATCTCCCCGAAATAATTGGGGAGTGAACACGATTGGTGCCCGGAGTTCTGGACCTCCGCTTGATCTTTAATCCGCCCTTCTTCCACTTCGACAATGGTAAACACCGGGCAGTGTCCGAAATGGGCCGCCACATTACCGCCGTCGGTTGACACAGCAATTTTCACGATTTTGACCTCCCTGTGATTAATGAAACCGCTATTAAAATTGTATGTAATCGTTTCTAAAACCCCGCCAGTTTCCTCCCCGATTTCGCCACACCGGCGTACTGCGGCGCTGTGGCCGTCCTAGCGGCCGGCAGATACCCTTTTACATAAGCGGCGATGCAGTCCTTGACGGTGCCGCTTACCGCGGTGTAGCAGGGAATTCCAGCAGTCTTTAAGGCTTCATGAGCGTTAGGCCCGATGTTCTCGGCAATGACAACCCCTATATCATTTTCGAGAATCGTCTGGGCGGCGCGGATCCCTGCGCCCACCCGGCGTTTTTTCGCGATTAATACGTTCGAGTATACACCGTTATCCATATCGTAAACCGTAAAGTAATTGCAGCGGCCGAAGCAGGAAACCATCGCCGTTTCCAGGGTGTATCCGGATGTTGAAACCGCGATCTTCAATCCCTCACCCCCAATCGTCAGGAGGGATATTTTTAGTATTAGTATATGTTTATAATGGGCATATGTCAATAACCCCAGGGGATGAATCGGCGATAAAAAATTACCGGAAGGTTCCCGCTACGCAGCGGGTGGTTAGATTGCGCAGCGATAAAATTAAAAAGGCGTTGCCGCCTTTTACATGACCTGGTTATAGGCACCCGGAGCTTATTTTTTTCTGCTGGACAGTTCCCCGAACACCTCGCGTACATCCACCCCTTCAGCAGCCAAAAGCACCATTAGGTGGTATATCACATCGGCGGCTTCCGCGATTAACTCGTCCCTCTTATTGTTTTTCGCGGCTACGATGACCTCCGTCGCCTCCTCGCCTATCTTCTTTAAGATCGAGTCTATTCCTTTGTCAAATAAATAACTGGTGTACGCGCCTTGAATACGGTTATGCTTTCGATCGAGGATCACATCGTAAACCTCTTCTAGAATGTTACTGCCGCAGACACACACCGGGCGGGTGGTTTCCTTGGTTTGCGGCCGCGATCTGCCCGGCGTCGCATTATCGTCGTACACCTCCGCCGGGTTGAAGACCAGTTCCCCGACCAGCGCCACCTGTCCCTCCGGCTCAATGCGGTAGTGGAAACAACTCTTGTACCCTTCGTGACAGGCCGCGCCCTCCTGCCGCACCTTAACCAACAAGGTGTCGGCGTCACAGTCGAAATAGACTTCATCAACGTACTGGACATTTCCGGAGGTCTCACCCTTATGCCAGAGTGTATCCCGGCTGCGGCTGAAAAACCACGTCTGCCCGCTGCTGAAGGTCTTGGTGATCGCCTCCCGGTTCATATAGGCGAGCATGAGGACCTCGCTGGTTCTGATATCCTGCACTATCACCGGAATTAAATCATCGCTGTTGTATTTGAAACGGTCCAGATTAAAACGCAAAATCTTCCCTCCTTGGCATAGTAAAAAAGCCTATTTTCCCGTATCTCGGCTTTACCCGCGCCTTTCTTTAAAGTAGCCGTTCATCCTGCAACGGTGGAACGCGGCGATCGTTTGGGCAGCGCAAGGGACCCGGCACTCAATCAACTTGAAAAGACCGAAGGAGTTACTCTTTAAAGCCGGACGGGAATCCCGCACGCTACAAGATATTCTTTGGTCTCCCGGATGGAATACTCCCCGAAATGAAAAATCGATGCGGCCAGAGCGGCATCCGCCCCGCCGTCAACCAGCCCCTCGGCGACATGCTCGAGCGTCCCGACGCCACCCGAGGCTATCACCGGGATTCGGAGCGAGCCCGTAAACGTGCTGGTCAGCGGTATATCGTAGCCGTCCTTCGTGCCGTCCCGGTCCATGCTTGTAAGAAGAATTTCTCCGGCGCCGAGGGATTCGACCTCACGCGCCCAGGACAGCGCGTCAACCCCGGTAGGCGTCCGCCCGCCGTGGATGTAGACCTCCCAGCGTCCTTCCCCGATCCGGCGGGCGTCGATCGCCACCACGACACACTGGCTACCGAAACGGGAAGCAGCCTCCTTCACGAGTCCGGGGTTTTTCACCGCGGCGGTGTTGAGCGAAATCTTATCCGCCCCCGCCGCCAGCATCTGCCGTATATCATCGAGGTTCCGGAGCCCCCCGCCCACCGTAAACGGTATGAAAACCTCTTCAGCGGTCCGGCGCGCGACATCGAGCATGATGTCGCGTTTTTCGGCCGAAGCCGTGATATCGAGGAAAACCAGCTCATCCGCGCCCTCACGGTCGTAAAAGGCCGCAAGTTCCACGGGGTCCCCGGCGTCGCGAAGATTTATAAAGTTGACTCCTTTTACCACACGCCCCCTGTCGACATCGAGACAGGGGATAATCCTCTTAGCTAACAAGCGTCTTCCCCTCCGCCGCGGCTATTGCGTCTGCGAGGCTGAGGCGCCCGTCATAGAGCGCTTTCCCGATGATTACCGAGTCAACCCCGAGTTCTTCCGTCTCCCGCAGATTTTTCACGTCCTCGGCCCGGGATACCCCGCCGGAAGCTATCACCTTCAAACCCGTCTCGCGGGCGAAGTTGGCAACCGCCGGTATGTTGGGACCTTCAAGCTTGCCGTCGCGTGCAATGTCGGTAAAGACCGCCCGTTCCACGCCCATTTTCTTAAGCTGCTTACCGAAAGCGACCGCGTTCACCCCGGCCAGGCTCTCCCAGCCCGCAACCGCCACTACGCCGTCCCGGCAATCCACGCTGACCACGATGCGGGAACCAAAATCCCTTATAAGCTCAAGCATAAGCTCGTGGTTGTAAACCGCCGCTGTTCCTAGTATGACCCTGACGGCGCCGCAACCGAGAATCTCTTCCACCGCCCCCCGTTCCCTGATGCCGCCGCCCACCTGCACCGGCATCGTAACAGCCCCGGCGATATCCCGGATCACGGACAGGTGCGCCGGGCGTCCGGCAAAAGCGCCGTCGAGGTCCACCACGTGGAGCCACCGCGCCCCCGCCGCCTGCCACTTCTGCGCCACCGACACCGGATCGCCGGAGTAAACCGTCTCTTTATCTTTTCTACCTTCCACCAAGCGGACACATTTCCCGCCCCGGAGGTCGATCGCAGGAATCACAAGCACCCTGTCACCAGCTTTCCGAAATTCATAAGGATTTTCAATCCCCAGGTACTCGACTTCTCGGGGTGGAACTGGATTCCGTAAACATTCCCTCTCCCCGCCGCCGAAGTAAAACGCTTGCCGTACTCCGTCTCCGCAATCACTATATCCCGTTCTTCCGGATCAACATAATAGGAATGAACGAAGTAGAAGCGGGTCCGGTCCGGGATGCCGGTAAACAGCGGCGTCGGCCGGGCGAATTCCGCCTCGTTCCATCCCATATGCGGTACCTTAACCCCTTCCGGCAGACGTTTCACACGTCCCCGGAAGTATCCGAGGCCTTTCGTCTCCCCCCACTCCTCGCTCACATCGAAAAGCAGCTGCAGACCGAGGCAGATGCCCAGAAAGGGCTTCCCGGAGTTAAGCGCCCGCTCCACAGCGCCAAGCAGGCCGCGCGAATTCAAATTGGCCATGGCATCGGCAAATGCACCTACACCGGGTAAGACAACCCCCGGTGCGGCGACAACCGCTTCGGCTTCCCGTACCACTTCCGCCTTGAATCCCGCTTTCTCAAAACCTTTTTCCACACTACGGAGGTTTCCCATCCCGTAGTCGATAATCGCTATCACAATTAACTCCTCCGCAAGTATTCAGGGTCAGAATTCAGAAGAACGTTGAACTTTGAACCTTGAACTGTTACAGCGTCCCCTTGGTCGACGGAACTCCCTTGGCACGCGGGTCGAAAGAGGCCGCATCGCCCATCGCCCGCCCGGAAGCCTTGAAAAGCGCCTCGATGATGTGGTGCGTATTCCTTCCGGAGAGGACATTCAGGTGCATCGTAACGCCGGCGTTGTACGCAAAAGCACGGAAAAACTCCAATACCAGTTCGGTGTCGAAGTCGCCCACCCGGGTGGCGGGAAAGTCGGCGCTTAAAGCGACGTGAGCCCTGCCGCTAATATCCACCGCCACCAGGGCCAGCGCTTCATCCATCGGCACCACGGCGTATCCGAACCGGCGAATCCCCTGTTTGGTCCCGATGGCCTTGCTAAAAGCCTGACCCAGGGCGATACCCACGTCTTCAACCGTGTGGTGCGCGTCAACCTTCAGGTCGCCTTCGGCCGCGACATCAAGGTCCCAGAGACTGAACCGGGAAAAGAGGTGCAGCATGTGCTCGAAAAAACCCACGCCGGTTTTCACGGTGCTCCGGCCCTCCCCGTCGATGTTAAGCGTAACCTTGACCGCCGTTTCCGACGTTTGACGGGTAAAACTCGCTTTTCGCATATCAGACATTCGGCCACCTCCCGTTCGTATGCAACTATTCAGTTTCCCCGCAGGGCGCGACGATAAGTAAAGCATCGCTGCGTCAGTCCGACGAAACCGAATCCTCATGTACGTCCCAGTACACTCCGGTTCGGCTCCGTCGTTCTTCCTTGCACTGCACCACTTCTCGCCGCGTTCCGTTTATGTTACTCTTCTGCGGCTAAGCAACACGCTTACGGGTCTATATTTTCACTCCACGATAGACGATTAATCGTCATCATTGACTCCTAAAACAGCGCGCAAAGCATCAATAAACGCCCGGTTCTCCGCCGGTGTGCCGACGTTTACGCGCAAACACCGGTCCAGTCCCGGACTTTCCACATTCCGGATAAGGATTTCTCTTTCCAACAGCCCCTCGTAAACCGCCGCCGCAGGTAAACCTGTTCTGAAAAGAATAAAGTTTGCGCGGGAGGGAAAGGTCTCAACGCCGGGAATATCGCTCATCTTCCGCAGCAGTTCTTCCCGGCCGGCAACAATCGCGTCTATGCGCTCCCGGAAGACCGGCAGGTATTCCAATACGGTTCGGGCGGCCAGTTGGGAGAAGGCGTTAAGGTTAAAAGGCTGTTTTACTTTTAATAGCGCGCTTATCACCTCTGAGCCCGCCGCCAGGTAACCGACCCGCAACCCGGCCAGCCCGAAGGCCTTGGAAAAGGTCCTCAGCACCACCAGACGCGGGTAGCGCCGCACAAGCTCCGTGCAGCTTTTCCCCGCAAACTCCACGTAAGCCTCGTCCAGCAAAACCAGACCTTCCGTCCCTTCGAGCAGCTCTTCGACAGCCGCACGTGCTACCGTGTTCCCCGTAGGGTTGTTCGGCGAACAAATAATCATCATCCTGGTTCCCTGAACCGCCGCTTCCCGCAACAGCGCCTGCAGGTCGAGGGTGAAGTCCGCCAGCCGCGGCACATCGATTGGGACCGCCCCGGCGATACGCGCGTGAATCCCGTACATTGAAAAGGTAGGGGGGGTGATTATCACCCGCCCGCCGCTGCCGAAGGTCAGCAGCAGCGTAAGGATCAGCTCGTCCGAGCCGTTGCCCGCAAGGACGTTCTCCGGGTCAAGGCCGGTGTAACCCGCCAACGCTTCCCTTAACCCTGCTGCCAGAGGGTCCGGGTAACGGACAAAGGTCTGCCCGGAAACCTGCCTGAAGATCTCGGACATTACTTCCGGCGCGAAATCGTAAGGGTTTTCGTTGGCATCGAGTTTGATAAACCCGGGATAGTCCGGCACCGCATAAGGAATCAGATCGCGCAGGTCCGGCCGTGTAAGTTTCAGTACCTCGTCAGTCACATTCCGTCTCCTTTGAGAATAGTACTTCTCTCTTTGGGCGCGACGGTGAGCTTCGCATTACTGCGTCAGGCTTGTCGGCCGGGTCGTCACGTATTTCCATATACGCTCCGGCCCGTCCGGCTGCGCCTTCCTTGTACCGCTCGCTCCTCGTCGCGTTCCGTTTATGTTACTCTTCTGCTGCTAAGTAGTCAGCTTAGGGGTCCTTATTTTCATTTATCACGGTTCGCTATACCCAGGGGGTAACTCCCCGAAAATAAGTGTTCTTTCGTAAGGCGCGGTAATAAGGTGTATTACGCTACGTGAGCTGTACCCTTGGTGCGGTCGGAAGGCCCGCATGGGTTACTTCTCCCGGATTTTGATAGCCCTCCCGTGAGCCGGCAGCCCCTCAACGGAAGCCAGCAGAAAAGCCGGCCCAGCCAGCTCTTTAAACGCCTCCGGTGAAAGGCCGACAACGTTGATTCGTTTTAAGAAGTCCTCCACCCCGAGCGGCGAGAAGAACCGCGCCGTTCCACCGGTAGGCAGAACATGGTTCGGCCCGGCTATATAATCGCCCATGGGCACCGGGGAAAAGCGTCCGAGGAACACCCCGCCCGCGTTTTCCACCTTTTCAAGCGCGGACATCGGCTCGGCGACCATCAGTTCCAGGTGTTCAGGCGCGAAGCGGTTGGCGTAGTCAACCGCAGCGGCGACATCCGGTACGATCACCGCGGCACTCGACCCAAGCGCCCTTCTGACGGTTTCCGGCCTGCCGAGAGCCGTAAGTTCCTCTTCCAGGACCTCGTTCACCCGGAACGCAAGCGCCCGGTTTGTGGTTATTAAAAACGCCCGGGCAAGCGGGTCGTGTTCCGCCTGGGCGAGAAGGTCCGCCGCCACATGCCGGGGGTCGGCGGTGTCGTCCGCAATCACCAGCACCTCGCTCGGCCCCGCCAGGCTGTCTATGCCGACCAGCCCGAAAACCGCCCGTTTTGCGAGTGTAACGTATACATTACCGGGTCCCACGATTTTGTCCACCCGCGGAACCGCTTTCGTGCCGTAAGCCAGAGCGGCCACCGCCTGTGCGCCGCCGATCCGGTAAACCTCGTCCACTCCCGCCTCACGCGCCGCCACCAGGACGTGCGGGTCTATCCCGCCCTGCGGACCGGGGGGCGTGGTCATGACCACCCGGCGCACCCCCGCCACCCGCGCCGGAACAACGTTCATCAGCACGGAAGATGGGTAGCGCGCCCGTCCGCCGGGAACGTAAACACCCGCGCTTGCCAACGGCCGAATCAGCTGACCCAGCCTGGTTCCGTCCGGCGCCGTATCCATCCAGGTCGCGGGAAGTTTCCGGGAATGAAAGCCGCTGATGCGGTCGCGCGCAAGCCGGATTGCCGCCACAAATCGCGCGCTGACCGCCCCGTACGCGGCTTCAATTTCTTCTTCCCTTACCGCCAATCCCTCGGGTGACAGTTCCACCTTGTCATACTCGGCGGTTAAGGTGCACAGGGCGGCGTCCCCTTCGGCGCGCACCCTGGCGATAATGTTTTCCACGGTCCGAGCCGCATCCTCCGGGAATGAAAACTCCCGGTCAAGGAGCCGCTCGGTTTCCGGGTCGTTGGCATTCAATATCCGCAGCAAACCAGTCATTTTCCTCCGTAAAGACATCAGTTATTCAAAACCCGAACAAACCGGGGCCAATTGATTTTACCACGGAGAGACACAGACTACTACATACCTACTATCTACTGCCTACTACCTACTACCTACTGGTTTTTCAACGCCTTCCGCCCGATATCCCGCCGGAAGTGCATTCCTTCGAATTTAATCCCTTCGACGGCTTTGTAAGCGCGGTCGATCGCCTCGCGCACATCGGCGCCGCGCGCGGTGACCCCGAGAACCCTTCCACCCGCGGTAACCAGCCGTCCGTCCTTCAGGCCTGTGCCGGCCTGAAAAGCCATCGCATCGGGCGGCATGTCCTCCAGCCCGGTGATAACGTCCCCTTTGCGGCAGCTTCCGGGATAACCCGCCGCCGCCAGCACCACGCAGACCGACGCGCCCGGACGCCAGGCTAGTTTTACCTGCCGCAGCCTGCCCGCGATCACCGCTTCCATAACGTCGATCAGGTCGCTCTCAAGAAGGGAAAGGATCGGCTGGGCTTCCGGGTCCCCCAGCCGCACGTTGAATTCCAAAACCCTGGGACCCGCCGCAGTCAACATTAAGCCCGCGTAAAGCACGCCTTTATACACTATCCCCTCCGCCGCCAGCCCCCGGATGGTAGGCAGCAGCACCTCGGCCTCGATACGGCGCAAAAGATTCGGCGTCACCGCCGGCGCAGGCGCATAGGCGCCCATCCCGCCGGTGTTGGGCCCTTTATCGTCGTCGAAAACCGGCTTATGGTCCTGTGCCGGAAGGAGCGGCAGCACCGTTTCACCGTCCGTGAGCGCCATAACGCTGGCCTCTTCGCCGGTAAGCCGTTCCTCAACGAGAACCCGGCCGCCCGCCGCTCCGAAAGCCTTCTCCTCCATCACGCTGACAACCGCCGCTTCGGCCTCCTCCGGCCCGTCCGCCACGATAACGCCCTTTCCCGCAGCAAGCCCGTCCGCCTTCACCACGCACGGGCCGTTAAGCCGACGGATATAATCCTTTGCGGGTTCCGGGGCGTCGAAAACCCCGGCCTTCGCTGTCGGTACCCCGCACCGGAGCATTACCTCCTTGGCGAAAACCTTACTGGCTTCCAAACGCGCCGCTTTCTGCCGCGGACCAAATATTTTTAAGCCCGCAGTCTCAAAAACGTCGACGATGCCCGCAGCCAGGGGCGCCTCAGGTCCCACGACGGTGAGCGATATACCTTCCTCACGGGCGAAGGCGAGCAGCCCGTTTACGTCTTCCGCTTTAATCTGGACACACTCGGCAAGCCGTCCGATCCCCGCGTTTCCCGGCGCGCAGAATACCTTTTTCACGCTCGGGTTTTGGGCGATCTTCCAGACGAGGGCGTGCTCCCTCCCCCCGCCGCCGATTACAAGGACCTTCAAAACAGCTTACGCCTCCTTGGAAATCGTTCAACATTCAACGTGCAAGCTACAGGGATGGACCTTTTGAGGTCGGTTCACGGTTCACAGTTCGAAGCTAAACCAGAAGTCCGCCGAGATAGCCGGCGATTGCCGTATCGTAATGCGCGGTATGCGCAAACGCTTCCCGGGCCAACGCCAGCCTCAGTTTATCGCTTACTTCTCCGGCCCGGAGAGCATCTAATACCGCCTGATACTGGTCCGGGTTGACCATCACCAGCACATACCGGTGGTTCTTGGCGGCCGCCCGGATCATCGCCGGACCGCCTATATCGATGTTTTCAATCGCATCCTCAAGGGTCACGCCCTCTTTGCTGACCGTCTGGCGGAAGGGGTAAAGGTTTACCGCCACCAGATCGATGGGCGTTATACCTTGCTCCTCGAGCTGGCGCAGGTGTTCTTCCGTCCTGAGCGCAAGGATCCCGCCGTGGACCTTGGGGTGCAGCGTTTTTACGCGTCCGTTCAGGATTTCAGGAAAACCGGTGACCTCGGAGACATAAGTAGCGTCGACACCCGCGTTTTTGATGGTCTTGAAGGTGCCGCCGGTGGAAACGACCTCCCACCCGAGTTCTGAAAGACCCCGGGCCAACTCTACTACCCCCGTTTTGTCCGAAACACTGATAAGCGCTCTTCTTTCCAAACGACTCAGCCTCCCGATTTAATATTCCCTTAGGACGCCTTTGTTCATTTTAACCTTTCGTTCAGAACCGCACTCAAAATGAAATGCGGGTACTCTTCGCTTTTCACAAGTTCATAGAAATCGCAATTCTTACAGTTCGCATATTTCTGGGCAAACGTTCCCTGGACTGCGCCGCCGCATAGAGTCCCCGCAAGAACCCAGCACGATCTTCCGGCATTCTTGCCCCCGTGAACGCCGTCCATCCGAGTTTCGGTAGCAGCAGGACAAACTCCCAGTTGTTGCGTTTTGGCTCCACCTGGTTCCCTTCCGCACCTTTTGTACTCCCAACAATTTTTTTTCATTGAATTAACCCTCCTAAACTAAGTTTAATGAAGTAGTTGAAGTTTGCAGGTCTTGAGCAGCGATGAGTAGGAAGTAAATTTCTAAATAAATCCAGACAAGAACTTGTGAAATACCTGGAAGTTTAGGAAACGCTGAAAGTTTTGTCTATCCGGGAGCCTTCAAAGATTAGACGCTCGGTTGAACACCAGGTTTCTAAGCAATTGATTAATATTCAAATTTCAAACTAAAAAGTTTTTTTTATTCCCGTTTTATTCCGGAATCGTTATATACAACGCCTTCCGCATCGTTTTCGACCCACCCGATGATGTAAGCCGGCTCGCCGTCCGCGGCCAGCGCTTCCAACAGGTCTTGCGCCTCTTCCCCGGGCGCTATCAGGATATACCCGATCCCCATGTTGAAGGTCCGTAACATCTCGCCGTCCGTAACGCCGCCATGTTCCTGTATAAGCCGAAAAACCGGCGGGACAGGCCAGGATCCGGACCTGAGCACCACCCCGACACCCCGCGGCAGCACCCGGGGGATGTTTTCCGTCAACCCGCCGCCCGTTATGTGGGCCATCCCGCGGATATCAAAACGCTTTAGGAGAGAAAGGACCGTACGCACATAAATCCTAGTCGGCTCAAGCAGTTCTTCGCCCACCGTCCGGCCCAGGAGAGGATCGCGGGTATCGATTCCATATCCCAAAACCTCAAATAACACCTTCCGCGCCAGACTGAGGCCGTTCGAATGAATCCCCGACGAGGGTAGTCCGACAACAATATCCCCGGGTGATATGCGTTTTCCATCCACTATACGGCTTCGCTCAACGACTCCGACCGCGAAACCGGCGATATCGTATTCCCCCGGCGCGTAAAACCCGGGCATTTCAGCCGTCTCACCGCCGATGAGCGCGCAGCCCGCCTGTTCACAGCCGCGCGCCACGCCGGAAACGACGGCCGCAACCTGCTCCGGAACAAGCCTGCCCACCGCAAGGTAGTCCAGAAAAAAAAGCGGCTCCGCCCCGCAAACCAGCACGTCGTTAACACACATCGCCACCGCGTCTATGCCTATCGTTTCATGCCTGTCGCACATAAACGCCACCCGGAGCTTGGTCCCCACCCCGTCTGTCCCGGCTACCAGCACCGGTTCCCGATAGCCGGACGGCAGGGCGCACAATCCTCCGAACCCGCCGATCTCCGCCAGCACCTCCGGGCGAAAGGTCCGCCGGACGATTTTTTGCAGCAACGCCACCGCCTGATTGGCCGCTTCGATGTCAACCCCGGCCGCGGCATAAGTCAGCCCCTCGGGCGGATCCCCCGCGGTTCCGCCTTTCTCACGCATCGTGGAAGATACCTTTCTGCCCTCACCGTTCGTTCCGCCGGCTGACCCGGTCAGTCCTTTGCCGCCCGTCACCCCGCAGCCCCCAGAACCGAAGGGCAGTCCAGCCCGAATTTCCCTTCACCCCGGTCTTTTACGTTGACCGGGTATTCACCGGTAAAACATGCCACACAGAAGTCTCGCGCCTTATCGCCGAAAACCCTCAGAAGCCCGTCCAGCGTTAAATAATGAAGGCCGTCCGCGCCGATAAACCGGCATATCTCCTTTATGTTTTTATGGGCGGCAATCAACTCGGCTTCGTTCGAGGTGTCAATGCCGTAGTAACAGGAACGGATGATGGGCGGTGAGCTGAGACAGAAGTTTATCTCTTTCGCCCCCGCATCCCGCAACATTTTCACAATCCTGCAGCTTGTGGTCCCTCTTACCACCGAATCGTCAACCACAACCACCTTTTTCCCGACCACCACCTCCCGCACCGGGTTCAATTTCAGCCGCACCCCGGTATCCCGGATTTGTTGCGTGGGTTGAATGAAGGTCCGGCCTACATAACGGTTTTTCATCAAGCCTTCCTCAAAAATCAGGCCCGATTCCTCGGCGTAACCCCGGGCGGCCGCAATGCCGGAGTCGGGCACGGGCACAACGATATCAGCCTGCGGACAAAACTCGCGGGCCAGCTGCCGCCCCATTTCCCGCCGGACTTGTCCCACGTTGAAGCCGTCGATGGTGCTGTCCGGCCTGGCGATGTATATGTATTCGAACACGCACTGCGCCCGTCGCGGCGCGGCCACAACGGCATGGGTTCTGGGACCGTCCGGCGCGATCTCGAGTATTTCACCGGGCCTGACATCCCGGACAAAGGTTGCGCCCACGGCATCGAGGGCGCAGGACTCTGAAGCCACAATCCAGCCCCCTGTGCCCAACCGCCCGAGACAAAGCGGGCGGAAACCATACGGATCGCGTACCGCATATATCCTATCCTCGGTGAGAAGAACCAGCGAATATGCCCCTTCGGCCCTTTCCATGCACTGTTTAATAGCGTGGGGCAGATTATAATCACCGTTCAGACGGGAAATAAGGTTAATCAGAACCTCGCTGTCGGTTGTCGTCTGAAAGACCGCGCCATCCTTCAGCAGTTCCCGGCGCAGGGAGAAACCGTTGGAGATGTTGCCGTTATGCGCCAGACCCAGCATCCCTTTCCCGCAGTAAAAAACGAGCGGCTGGGCGTTAATCGGATGGCTGGCACCCGTGGTGGAATAGCGGACGTGTCCGATCGCCAAACGCCCTTTTAGTTCGGAAAGCCTGCTCTCGGTGAAAACCTCCGCCACCAGGCCCATTTCTTTGTGGAGGGCTATCTGTCTGCCGTCGGCCACGGCAATTCCTGCACTCTCTTGCCCCCTGTGCTGCAAAGAATATAGGCCGTAATAAGCCAGGTTTGCGACTTCCAAACCGGGCGCGTAAACGCCGAAAATCCCGCAGGCCTCGTGGAGCTTGTCCGCGTGCATTTGGTCCTCCCCTGAAATAGACGTTTAACCTTTCAATTCCCCGAAAGCCGTCGCCAGACTTCTTTATAGGCCTCGGTCACGTTGCCGAGGTCCCTGCGGAAGCGGTCCTTATCCAGTTTGTTCCCGGTTTCCTTGTCCCAGAAACGGCAGGTATCCGGGGAGATTTCATCGGCAAGCAGAATCCTGCCTTCCTTCCGTCCGAACTCCAGCTTGAAGTCGACCAGGGTGATCCCCTTGGCGTCAAGGTGCTCCCTCAGCACCGTGTTAACCTTGAGCGCCGTTTCCCGCATCCGGTGAAGCTCTTCCGCGGTCGCGAGTCCGAGGGCGGTCACGTGCGAGCAGTTAATCATCGGGTCGCCGAGATCGTCACGTTTGTAATAGTACTCCACCACCGGCTGAGTGAGGGACGTCCCCTCTGGAAGGCCTGTCCTTTTGGCAAGGCTTCCCGCCGCGATATTCCGGGCAACGACTTCTATAGCGATGATTTCCACCGCCTCGACCAGCATCTCCCGGTCGCTCAAAACATCGACGTAGTGGCTCGGGATGCCCGCTCCGTTAAGCAGCTTGAAGAAATACGCCGAAATGCGGTTGTTCAGCGCACCCTTGTCGCTGATTGTGCCGCGCTTTTTCCCGTCAAAAGCGGTGGCGTCGTCCTTGAACTCAACAATATACCGGTCCGGAGCATCCGTCCGGAAGACCCGTTTTGCTTTTCCTTCGTGCAGCATTGCACCGCGAACCATTTTCCCACCCCTATCTCCAATAAAGGAATGAACCGCCAAGGCGCCAAGAACGCCATGAGTTTGGAAAAGTGAATAGGTATTAGCGGTTAAATCTATCTTTCCGGCTTCGATCTGTCTTTATGGTGCCACCTAAGGCCGTATGTGTAACTTCTAGGAAAATACTTCGTTACGCTCGGTTTGTGTTACGTTACTGCTTCTAAGAAGCGACCAGCTTACGGATCCTTATTTTATTCTTATAACCATGCCTTTCGTTATGCTCAGGTATTAAACGATGAAAATAGTCCTTTTTCAGATTTACGCATTCCGTATTTTGGTTCCCTTGGCGTCTTGGCGGTTGATCTTCCCGAAACCGGCGAGTTTTATTTGAAACGCTGGTAGACCTTATCTACATGCTGAATGAAATAGTCGTAATCAAAAAGGGACTCGATTTCCGCGGGCGAAAACCACTTCATAACGTCCGAATCGTTCAGCAGGAGTTCCTTCAACGGTTGCCCGGTGCGCCAGGATTCCATGGCGTTCCGCTGTACCATCGAATACGACTCCTCCTGGCTCAGGCCTTTATCCAGCAACGCAAGGCGCACCCGCTGGGAAAACACCAGCCCGCCGGTGCGTTCAAGGTTGCGCCGCATGTTTTCGGGGTATACATTCAGTCCTTCAAGCAGTTCGGTCAGCTTGAAAAGCATGTAATCGAGCAGGATCGTGCTGTCGGGTATGATTACCCTTTCTACGGACGAGTGTGAAATATCCCGCTCGTGCCAAAGCGCGACGTTTTCCATGGCCACAAGGCAGTTGCCGCGAAGCACGCGGGCAAGACCGCTCAGGCGCTCGGCTATTATGGGGTTGCGCTTATGCGGCATGGCTGAAGAACCCTTTTGCCCGGCCCTGAAAGGTTCTTCCACCTCCCTGATATCCGTACGCTGCAAGCCCCTTATTTCTACGGCAAATTTCTCAATGGAACTGCCGGTGACGGCAATAGCGGTAAGATACTCGGCATGCCGGTCGCGCTGGAGCACCTGCGTGGAAACACGGACGGGTTTTAACCCAAGCCGCCTGCAGGCCAGTTCTTCCACCCGGGGGTCCAGGTTGGCGTACGTGCCGACCGCGCCGGAAATCTTCCCCACGCTTATCCGGTCGAGCGCCCGCCGTAAACGTTCGATGTTCCGTTCCGTTTCGGCGACCCAGAGCAGCATTTTCAACCCGAAGGTTGTCGGCTCGGCATGTATCCCGTGGGTACGGCCGATCATCAGGGTTTTCCGGTACTTCTGCGCCAGATCGAAGATTACGGCCCTCAGCCCCGCCATACGGGTCAGGATTATCTGCCCTGCTTCCTTCATCAGAAGGCTCAAGGCGGTGTCGACCACGTCGGACGAAGTCATCCCCAGGTGGATATAACGCGCCGGCTCCCCCACGTATTCACCGACGCAGGTCAGAAAGGCTATGACGTCATGACGCGTTTCCTTTTCGATCTCGAGGATGCGTTCCACATCGAAGGAGGCCTTCGCCCTTATCTCCGCAACGGCTTGCCGGGGGATGACCCCTAGTTCCGCCCAGGCCTCGCAAGCCGCGATTTCCACCTCCAGCCACTTCCGAAAACGGTTCTCGTCGGACCAGGTCCTTCCCATATCCGGCAAGGTGTAGCGTTTAATCATATACTCACCTGTATGTTTAGTAGTCGGTAGTCAGAAGTCAGTAATCAGAATATAGAATTTAGGAATCTCGGAACTCGTATTTCTTCTTTCGGATTCTCGACTCGTGACTCGTGACTTTTGACTCGCAACTCGTAACTCGTGACCTGTGACTCCGGTTTCCCCATTCCCCGATCCCAGATTAGGACTAAGGACTTATTTAAAATAGCCTTCGATCCCGAGTTCCTTCAACCGCTCCGATTTCGCGGTTACTTCCAGCCCCACCTTTCCCTTGTACGTCTTTACCTTCTCCCGGACCGCCGGTTCACCTGCGCCTATGATCTGGGCGGCGAGGACACCGGCGTTGAAAGCCCCGTTGAGGGCCACGGCCGCCACCGGCACCCCTTTGGGCATCTGCACGATCGAAAGCAGCGCGTCCAAGCCCCCCAGCGTCCCCCCGGCAATAGGTACCCCTATAACCGGCAGCGGTGTCTGCGCCGCAATCACCCCTGGAAGGTGCGCCGCACCTCCTGCTCCGGCAATAACGACCTTCAGCCCGCGTTCCACCGCCGTCCGGGCGTAGTCACGGACCCGTTCCGGCAGCCGGTGCGCCGAGGCGATTTCTAACTCGTATGGGATGTCGAAAAGTCGAAGGGCCTCTATGGTTCCTTTGATAACCGGCAAATCGGAGTCGCTTCCCACGACGATACCAACCATATTATTACAACCCCGCTTCGAAAAACTTAAAAACCCAAGCGGAAAATCCTCATTTTATGCCGCCTGGGTCAATAGCGCCGCCACATATTTAACTTTACCAAAAATCAGGGGGACATGTCAATTACATCTCATACACCGACAATGTTGAAACCGCAATCCACGAAAATTGTCTCCCCGGTGACCGCACTCGACATGTCCGAGGCCAGAAAAACTCCGACATTACCGATCTCGGCCGGGGTAACATGGCGCCGGAGGGGCGCCCTTTCCTCCACCACTTTCATGAGGCTTGAAAACCCGGAAACCCCTTTCGCGGCAAGTGTCTTAACCGGACCGGCGGAAATGGCGTTAACCCGGATGCCGGAAGGGCCCAGATCCGCTGCAAGGTACCGTACCGATGCCTCCAGCGCCGCTTTTGCCACTCCCATCACGTTGTAGTTCGGCACCGCCCGCTGGGAACCGAGGTAGGTCATCGTAAAAATGCTGCCGCCGCCGGCTTTTTCCATCAGCGATTTTGCCTTTTGGGCGCAAAGACTGAGAGAATACGCGCTTATTTCGAGCGCGGTGTTCCACTGCGCCAGCGACGTGTTATAAAAATACCCGTCGAGAGCTTCCTTCGGCGCAAAGGCCAGGGAGTGTACGAGAATATCAAGGCCTCCCCAATGTTCCGCGATGGTATTAAAAAGAGCATCGACCTGATCCGGTCTGGTCACGTCGCATTCAGTCAAGGGGATGTTGCCGCCAAGGCTCGTTGAAAGTTCCACCACGTATTCCTTCAAACGCTCGCTCTGGTAATTAAACCATAGGTTCGCCTTCTCCCGGTGGAGCGCCTGAGCGATTCCCCAGGCGATGGAACGCTTATTGGCCACTCCGAGGATAAGCGCTCTCTTCCCCGCCACCAACCCTGCCATCTAAACACCGCCTTTTTCGCAATCTCCGGATAAAATCCGCTTATCGAAACATCCCGTTTTCTGTGGGGTGAATACGTGTAAGAAAATGAGGAGTAGGGCCGAATTCGGGAACAGCGTCCTTTATTTACCTTGCAACAACATACCGCATTCACATATTTGTTGTCAAGCAACCGCTGCCGGAGATTGTAAGCGGCTATAAATTTTAGTTACGGCTCATCCGGATCAGGTGTATAGTAGGGATCGGAAGGCATTTAGACCAGCTTTGGGAACGGCAGCGCGAATACCTGTTCGTAGCGTTCACCGGCATTCCTTAATGTGGGAAGCCCTTTCCGGGCGCCCCAATCCTCCACCACGAACGAGGCCGCCACAGCGGCAAAGCGGTGTGACTCCTCCAGCGACCAGCCCTTTGCGCAGCCGTAGACAAAACCCGCGGCAAAGGCGTCCCCCGCCCCTGTCGTATCGACGACGGCCATGCCTACGGCAGGAAGATCATGCAGAGTCGAACCTGCAGCAATCATACTGCCCTCCCCTCCCAGAGTGACCACGACGGTACAGACCCCTTCGTCCAACAGCTTCCGGGAACCCTGCAAAGGATCGTTTCTGCCGGTGAGTTTCTTCATTTCCGGCCGCGCAAGGAAAAGCACCTCACAGCGGTTCAAAAAAGGACGCAGGTCCCTGATTCCCCTGCGTGCGTAAAGCGCCCCGGGAGCAAAACTGAAACGTACGCTCTCGGGCAGGGCCAGGACGAAACTCCGCTGTACGGCGAAGGGTTCTTCGCCGGCAAAAGAGGAGCAGTGCACCCACCCCACCGGCGGGACCAGACCGAGTCGCAGCTCGTCAAGACAGACGGCTGTGTTGGCGCCGGGGGAAACGTACAGCGCCCGCTGTCCCTTTTTATCCACGAAGCCGAGGATTCGACCGGTGTGTAATCCGTTTTTGACAACGACCGCCCTGGTGTCGACGCCGGAAGAAATAAGAGACTCCATTACCAGTGCGGCGTCGTCATCATCGCCGACCGCGCCCGCAAATCCGGCCGGCAGGCCCAGTTTCGCCAGGGCGCAGACGGTGTTTGCGGCGGAACCCCCGGGCTGTCTTCCCACCGGACGGCAGCAACTTTCGCCGTCGGTGACCAGCTCATCGGCGTCAAAGATATAATCAACGTTAAGCGCGCCACAGCCTAAGATCATTCTACCGCATCCTTATCCAAGATAACTATTCTGGCCCCCGAGGGGCGCGGCGATAAGCAACGCATTGCTGCGTCAGCGCGGCGAAGCCGAATCCTCACGTACGTACTCAGTACGCTCCGGTTCTTCTCCGCCGGTCTTCCTTGCACTGCATAACTTCTCGCCGCGTTCCGAAAATGTTAGGTGACGTCTCGACAGTTACTATCCAAGTTTCGCGGCCTGTCCGCGTATTTTACGGCGAAACCGCTTGTGGACTTCAACGACCCCACTGTAATCCTTTAAAGAAAGAAGCCAGTTATAGACCGGACCTTCCTCACCGGCAACTTGTTCCGCCAGTTCCTCAACCGTATGCATGGCATTTGCCCTTCCGCCGTCCAAAAAGGCCTCCACGACGGGAAGGACGGCACGAAGGTCCACGGCCGCGACCCCGCACGTGCCAAAGGGAACCGCATATTCGTTCCCGTTAAAAACGATGGAAAGCCCGCCCGCTTCCTCCACCGCGGCCAGCATCTTAAAATCCGTAATGCTGTCCCCCACGGCTATCAGCCGCGCGGGTTCCGCCCGGAATGCCCGGGCAAAACGGGTAAGGGCCGCTGTTTTACGAGCCCCGCCGACCACCTGCACCTGCTGCACCAGTTTCCCCACCGATCTGGACGGCAGATCGTTCCAGAAAAATTCGTCGCACAGGCGATTAATCCGCTCTTCTTCGGCAAGCGGTACGGCGAGCAGCTTTCGCTGCACATCCAGCACGAACGCGCGGTCCTCCTCGGTCATTTGTGAGCGCATCTCGTTAACGGGGAGGAGGGTACAGGCCACCCGGTCCGCCGGGACGCCCACCCGGCCTGCGATACCGTGTGCATGCTGGCAGTAGCTCGTGGAAATTACGACGACCGGCAAACCGCGCTGCTGCAGAGCCTGAACCGCCTCCCGGGCGCCGGGGACCAACCCCGCACGCGCCGTGGCGTTCCGGATATCGGCTTCATCGATCCGGTTGGCTAGTAAAAAGGGGACAATAAGCGTCAGGGTATCCCCAGGCTCGTACCCCTTCCGGCCGCGGAGCGTCAGGACATCGTCATAGCGGCTCAGGCGCTCGAACAACCCGTATCCTTCCGGTACGCGCCCCATTACCTCGTAAGCGTTATCTTGAGGCGACAGGGGACCCTCAAGGTCAAAAGCGATCATAAACGGCATCTTCCACATCACCTTTGGAAAGCATTCAGGTAACTTAACCCGGACAAGCCGGAACCAAAAATATTTCACCACAGAGGCACTGAGTTCACAGAAAACAGAAATATCAAGACTAATATAAAATGAATATGCCTATTTGGTCTTTCTCCCTCCGTGTGCTCTGTGTCTCTGTGGTTATTTCTTCTTGCCATTTTGCATAGATCACTGCGTCAAAGACCCTAATAAACGGACGTTAAAAGCCCCTCTACTTCCGCGCTCACATCGACCCCCGGAGAAGGGGTTCCGCTAAGAAATACCCTCCCGTTCGCCACTTTGACGGCGCCGTGCGCGAGTTTCTGGAGAGTCGCCAGGATCAGGGGAACCTCGCGCGCAAACTCATGACGCCGGATCATCTGAAACAACGGGTTGGTTTCACCGTCGCTGCGAATAATCTGCGCCAGCGATTCATGCTGACGCCGCCAGGCTAATTCCGCCCATAAAGCATCGAACTCAGGAGAAGTAAGAGGAAACCGGCAGTACGCGACCGGCGGCCCCTCGTCAAGCTCAGGGGTGACAAGATGAATCATCGCCCCCGCCTCCCCCGCCTTCTGCCCGATCAACTGCCAGATCACTTCCTGCCAGGTGCCTTTGGGCCCTCCGGGCAGAGCCGGATGCAGGTTGAGCATCGTGTGTCTCAAGCACATCTCGGCGCTGACAACCAGCATGTACCCGGCAAGGAAAGAAAAGGCGACCTCGAAGGAATCAATGCGCTTCAGGACCTCCGTGTGGTATCTGTCGCGCCACAGCGCGAGTGCCTCGTCGTCGCCGCCGAGCCCCCGCCGTCGCAGGCCCGGCTCAAAACACCGGGACGAGAAAGTGACCGGTCGCAGCCCGTACGTCTTCACCAGACGCAGGAAGGAATCGCTTTCGACGCCCTCCCCTTCTTCGCGGTTGGAAAAGACGAAGGCGATTTCCAAAGGCAACTCACCCGATTCAACGGCTTTCACCACGACTTGAAGCAGCTGTCCGGCTGCCGTGTCACGTCCGGTGGAAAACCAGCCGATGCGAAGACCCATAAGCACACTCCTGTTTTGTGACTATTCAGACACAAGTTTCCGGTCTGAAGTTATCCAAATACTCAGTGAGTAATCACTCCGATTGACAGTAACGGCATCCATTAACCGACCTGCATTACCGGCTTCCGACTTCTGACTTCTGGCTACTGGATTCTGACCCCGAATAGATACCCTGATTCAACACTCTCATAGCTTCATTTTCACTGGAAACCGCGAACATTGTCAAGCTCTGCAAGTTCGTTACCCGCATAAATTAAACACCCAAACAGCAGGAAATACTCCTGCCGACCGTGAATCCCCAAATCAGGAGGGGTTGCAGGTGCGAAAAAGGACTAATACCTTAAGTTTGCTTCTCCTTGCTCTTCTGCTGCTTGTTTGTTGCGGCTTCGGCGGCTGTTTGGCAAATGCACCCTCGCTTAAAGAGGAACCGCCGTCAAAGGCAGCACCCCCGGCCACCGGGTCGGACCGACTTCCCGAACAGACCTCTTCCGCCAAACAAGCAAAGGTTCTTATAGTTATTGCGCAGTCGTCGTTCCGGGATGAAGAATATCGAATACCCCGTGAGATCCTCGAAAAAATCGGACGTTCGGTTTCGGTCGGTTCGGCGAAACACGAAACCGCCCGGGGGACCGGCGGGCTGGCGGTTAAACCGGACCTCACGCTTGCCGAAGCCCGCGGCGGTGACTTCGCCGCCGTGATTTTTGCCGGCGGTCCCGGCGCCGAACAGTACTTCAAGGACCCCGAAGCACATCGCCTGGCCCTTGAAGCATTAAATTCGGGTGGAGTTGTCGGCGCCATTTGCCTCGCTCCCGGGATCCTGGCTGAAGCGGGACTTCTAGAAGGGAAGAAATGTACCGCCTACCCGTCCGAAAAGCAACACCTCCTGGCAAAAGGCGCGCTCTATTCCGGGAAGGACGTTGTGGTGGACGGAAGGATCGTCACGGCCAACGGGCCGCAACGCGCCCGCGCTTTCGCCGACGCCGTGGTCGGACTTCTTGGGGCACTTGTACCCGATTAAGCTTGGCGCTTTGAATACTTGTGAAAACGTAGTAAAATAAGTAAAAGCCGAATGGATTTAAAAGACTTTCAGACAGACGTTTGGAAATACCGGCCCCTACATACCGACTTGCGACGCGCAAACCGCAGCTCAAGATTTCTAACTTCTTTAGAGGACGGTGGCTGCCGTGGTAATATCCGGAGTCAACCGCGTAACGCTCCAGTCCGGTGCAGCCCTGCGGCTTCCCTGGCACCTCCGTGCGGGGCAGATGGTTCTGGTCGAAATGCTGGCGATAACCGGTCCCGAGGCGGTTGTACGCGTCGCCGGGCAAACGTTTAATGCCCGGGGTGAATTGCCTTCCGCCGCGGCGAACTTCTGGGCGCTTGTTGAAGAAATCAACGGGGATACGCTGAACCTGAGGCGGTTGTCTTCCGGCGTCACGGAAGAGCTGTTCCCTGAGGACATCGCCCGACTCCTTGATCTGCCCGCGGATAAAGACACGGTGCGGCTGCTCGGGGAAATGCTTAAGAAGGGTTTGCCGTTGGAACGCCAGATGATCCTTCGGTTTCTGGCTGAGGGCAAGGCGCTTCCAGAGAACGAAAGGGATGCGTTTTGGGCGGCCAGACTGTACCTTGAAACCCTGGACCTGCGTGAGGCCCCCGAGAAATTCCGCTTGGCGGTTGATTATTTACTACAGCGCAATGACGCCGCGCCCCAGGGGCAAGAAGCCCTGAACAGCGCCCAGGCGCTCATACCCGGTCAGGAACTTCTGCGTTTTTTTACCTTTACGGGCCGAGAGGTTTTCGGAGAGCTATACGTGATTTACAAGGACGGGAACGCCGAATCCCAGGGGACGACAGCGGGACTGGCCATACAGGTCAACAGCCCCCGCCTCGGACAGACCTGGGTATATCTCGAAGAGAGCCTCGACGGCCTGACGGTCAGGGTGGTTGTAGCCGGTGAACAATTCCTTCAGCCGGCATCGGCTACCGTTGAAACCCTGAGTGAAAAACTGACGGCCCTGGGATACCGGGTAAATCAGGTGACGGCTGTCGCCCGGATGGTGCGGGACGTTTTCGACCTGATAAAACCGTCTGAGGCGCCCGGGTACCGGTCGTTGAACACGGTGGTCTGAATACGAGTTGCGAGTCTTATGAAAGTCCTGGGTCCAAAGTCAAAAGTCCTTGAATCGGGAAATACCGGAACGGTGAGTTGGGGCAATTCAAATAATTCAAGGAGCATACGCGTGGACGAAGAAAATAAAATGGCGGCGGCACTGTCCTACGACCCGGAAAAAGATTCAGCACCGCAGGTTGTGGCGGTAGGGCGCGGGCTTCTGGCCGAGTTGATTGAAAACGTGGCCAGGGAAAGCGGCGTGCCGGTTTATCATGACGAGAAGCTGGCTTTCACCCTTACCGGTCTCGGACTGGGGCAGGAAATACCACCCGCCCTTTACCGGGCCGTGGCCGAAGTGATCGCCTGGGTCTACAACCTGGAGCAAAAGGTTGCCGGCCGCTGACATGACCGAAAAGTCCATACGTTATTTTCTAAACATAGACGGTGCCAGCAGGGGTAATCCGGGCCCGGCTTCGGCCGCGATGGTTGTCCGTGACGAATCCGGAGCCGTGCTGCTGACAAAGAGTAAAACCCTCGGAGTAACCACCAACAACGTGGCCGAGTGGTCGGCCCTGGAAGGCGCCGTCAAAACCCTCATATACTTCGCTCTACGCCAGGGAAAGGTTGAAGCGATCATCCGTTCCGATTCGGACCTTGTCGTAAAGCAGTTCAACGGACGGTTTAAAATCCGCGACCCTGAGCTTCAACTAATCGCCGCCCGGGTAAGGGACCTCCTTTCCAAACAACCAAACCTGAGCGTGAAGGTAGTCCACATCCCCCGTGAGCAAAACCATCTTGCCGACAAAGCTGCAAACAAAGCCCTTGACAAGGCGCGAGAAAGCAATACACTGGAGAAAGATGGGTTCAAGGATTCATAGTGCCGGACTCGAGGGAAGAGAAACGTCTCACCTTTAACGAATAACCGCGTAACCTTTCTGTAAAGGCTAGAAAAAGGAGCGATACATACCTTCGACGGAGTTTGCCGCACCACTAAAGGCGGCGCCGCGAAGGATCAGAATAGCGGTGATTCGGGCGGCTTTATACCGCAGTAAAACCCGCTTTCGTTCCTTAGACTTAGAACTTAGAACTGTGAACTATTATCCAAGGAGGAATTCTCGTGAAAGAAAGAATAGAAGCCGCGCTCGCCCAGATTAGACCATTCCTTCAGCGTGACGGCGGTGACGTGGAACTGGTAACGGTTGAGGACGGCGTGGTTAAGGTTCGCCTGAAAGGAGCCTGCGGCGGCTGCCCGATGGCTACAATGACTTTGAAACAAGGCATTGAACGTACCCTGAAGCAGGTCGTCCCCGAGGTAAAAGAGGTAGTATCCGTCTAACCCCGGATCACCTGTAAAAAGGCGAGGAACAATCGCTCCTCGCCATTTTGTTCGTTACCGAACCGACCTTGAAGCTGTAACGGTTCGCATATGGGTACATTTTAATGAGTCGTCGGCATAAACCAGGCCTTTATCGCCTCGTTATCTTCCTTTTCAGTTGCTTCGTCGGTCTCTAATTTTTGAACGCTTATCGCGGCTATATCCATTAGTTTAAGAGTTGCGTGACAGAGTTCCGCCACGCCGCAATTGTTTTGTTCCATCACCTCAAGTAATCGAGCCACTACATGCTCTTCGAAAGCCTGGTTAAATGTCTTCCATGCATCCTCACGCTGCTCCTCCGGAAGGCTTTCCGTAACCGAAAGGTATGCATGAATGCTGCCCTGAACCGTAAAAAAAAGTTTATCTATGAATGACTGCATTAATGTTTTAAAATCCTGCATTTCTACCCTCCCTTTCTAAGTGAGGCGCTCAGGCAGTGATTTCGTCGGTAGTTAATCGCAACCGTCAAGACCTTTTTATATTCCACCCTCTCACCGCTGCCGTGCACATGTCCTGGACAGAGTGCAACTGCTTCAAAAAAATTCTTTACAGTCATTACCTGCCCGCCAGTACAGTATTTATATGTATCCCATACACGAATGGTTAACCCGCATATTCCCGTTAAGTCCCCGGTATGCGCCTTCGCGCACTTTGTGGACCCTTCCAGGCAGCCCATACCATATCTTGAAACCTGCAGGAACAACTCGTATTGAGTAGAAGCGGGGCATGTGATATGCTCGGTTTAAGCGGTAATGGAATAAACAGGTGCCGCAGAAAGGTACCCGGAAAGGACGTGTAATTCAAAAAAGAGGAGGGGATCGCCATGGCCGCATCCAGGAGTGAGCTCCACCGGTTGGTGGACGTGCTGCCGCAAAAGGAAATCCTGGCCGCCAAACGGTTCCTCGAGTTTTTGTTGGGCAGGCAGGGAAAGGAACTTACCCCCAAGGAACTTGCCGAAAGACTGAACACCACACCTATGAGAATCAGAAAGCTTCTCAGGGAAGGGAAGTTGCCCGGTAGGAAAGTAGGACAGGAGTGGTGGGTCAGGGAGCACGACCTTGAAGATTTCCTTGACCCCGACGCATACTGCCGGGCGAAAGGGCTCGGCTCCGGCTGCGACACCGGTTAGGGTCATACCGACGACTCCCAAAACGAGACCGTGCACCTGGACCCAAGGGTTAACCTACTGAAGCGATAAAACCTAAAAGGCTTTTCGCCGTTACAGCGACGTAATAAGACGCCTGCGGTGTTTTTTACCGCTATGCTCTTGGAATCGTTACGGTCAATCGGGTACCTTTACCCGGGGCAGAATCGATAACTAAAGTGCCCAGCACCAATTCGACCCTCTCCCGCATGCCTTCCAGCCCAAACCCACCTTTTAATCTTTGCTTCATTGATTTATCTATGCTTTGGGGGTCAAACCCCTTGCCGTCGTCGGCAACAGACAGCTTTATACTGTCCGGTTCGATACCAAGGCCGACCTCCACCAGCTTCGCTTCCGCATGCTTATTGATGTTTGTGCACGCTTCGATAATAATCCGGTATAACGTAGACGTGAGGTAATACTCGAGTCCCGAATCGCCCCCCGAATGGGCGAACAGAACCTTTATACCCGTCTCCTGCTTAAAGAAAGAAAAATGGTTCTCCAGGGCTTGAAACAGCCCCGCTTCAAGGGAAGACGGTTTCAGGTCGTAAATTATTCTACGCATATCCTTCGCCGTTAGAATCACCTGATCGTTCAATTCGTCCAGCGCCGTGGACAGTTCATGCAACATGTTACGCTGCAGGCACTTCTTTAGAATCTCTATCTTTAAAGAACATCCCGACATGGATTGAGCCGGACCGTCGTGTATGTCCCGGGCGATTCTCTTTCTTTCCTCTTCATGCGCTCGTAAAATCCTTTCGCTCAACCTGTGAAGCTTTTCATTCTGATGCCGGTATTGTTCAAGAAGGACTTCCATATCGCTGTACAACAAGCTGTTCTCCAGGGCGACCGCGGCCTGCCCGGCCAGAGAAAAAATAATCATTTCGTCCCTGGATTCGAACGGAATGATCTCCTCCCCGTGTCTTTTGTTGGTCAGCTGGATAACTCCTAAAACCCGGTTGTTATGGTCCTTCATGGGTACCGACAGGATCGACCTGGTCCTGTATCCCGTGATCTCGTCAAAGTGACGGTTAAAGCGGTAGTCCAGGCTGGAATGAATGTTATACGCATCCCCTATCCGGACAGGTTGTCCGGTCAGCACGGTATACCCGGCAATGCTTTCCCGGGAGATCGGGAGCGTCAGTGCTTCGATGTCTGCATCAATGCCGTCGTTCTTCGCCGTAACAAGCGTAAGCCTTTTACCGCCTGCTTCTCCGCCTTGGTAAGTCGACCATTTTTCATCATCGCCGTCTTTAACCAGAAATATACTCCCGCCGTCCGAAGAAGTGAGCTCCATACAGGCGTCAACTATTTTTTCGAGAAGCGTTCGGGTGTCTTTCTCGGCGGAGAAAACCTTTCCTATGTTGTATAACTCCTTGAGTTCCGATTCGAGGGATCTCTGACGGATCTGGCAGGCGATATCCCTCCTCAGTATTTCGAGAAAGCGCCGGGTTTCAAGCGCGTTGCTGCAGTCTATAACATCGTAGCTGTGGATCATGGTGTTGGGGATCTCCGACGGTTTGTCCTCCAGCGCGATCCAAAGGCGGTTGCCCGGCTCGGAAGGGAGGAGGAGAGCAGCAGGCACCTGCTCAAGAAGAGCGCGTTCCGCAAAAACAACCGCAAGGCCGGTCGGCTTTACATCAGACAACTCCGCGTTCAGCGTTACCAAATCCGATACTACGCATATATCCGGATATATCTCTTGTAAAGCGTTCAAACAGCCTGTGAAGGCTTCAATGGATTCGACAAAAAACATGGCCTTGAAATTGACCATAGACAACCTTCCTTCCCGGTCCGTCTCAGAAAAAAAGGTACTTTCTTTCGAAACAGGTACTTATAACATTATATCATGATACCCGTTGATGGGAATCGGGTCGACCCAAACCCGCAACCTGTGCACCGTCGACCAGAATTTTTAAAATGAGGATAACGGTGATAACAGCTTTCTTACTTATTGTTTTAAATTATTGAAACTTTTTTTCTACAACCGGTGTAATAACTATAAGGACGACAAAAGTACTTTTCGGGAAACGGAGCGGCTTTGTTTTGGACGTTGACGACAGCCGATTGATAGTTCAATGCCGTAACGGTGAAGAAGAAGGGTTCCGGTTGCTGCTTGGGCGCTACGAAGCTTACATCTACCGTCTGTGCCGCCGGTTGACCGGTCATCCGGAAGACGCCCTGGAATTGACCCAGGAGGTTTTTCTGAAAATCGTTACCGGACTGGAAGGTTTCCAGGTTAACCGCCCTTTTAAACCCTGGCTGCGCCGGCTGACGGTCAATACCTGTATTAATTTCTTGCGCAGCCGGGGCCGGGAAGTGCTTATCCTGGACGAGCCCGCCGGCTCAAACCCTTCCCGGGTGACGCCGGCCGCGCCCGTCAAGACCGATCCGCAGGTCCGGGCCGAATGGATAGAAACATGCCTGACACTCCAGTCGGCTATAGAACGGCTGCCGCCCCCGCACCGCCTCGTATTGGTCTTACGCCACCAGGAAGAAATGAACTACCAGGAGATCGCCGAAGTTACGGGGCTGCCGCTGGGAACCGTTAAAACCTATCTCTTCCGGGCGCGCGGGAAACTGCGGCAATTATTAAGCGATGCCTACGGTTGGGAGGAGACCGAAAATGAATTGTGATCATGAACGGTTACAGGCTTATCTTGACGGGGCGCTTACAGACAGCGAACTCTGCGAGCTGAAAGGGCATCTGGCTGAATGCCGCGCCTGCCGCCGGGAACTCTCGCGCCTGAAGCTCTTGTGGTCGGAACTGTCTCAACCGGAAGAAATCCCCCTCCCGCCGGAACTGCCTTATTTACGTCAACAGGCGGTCACGGTCGTAAGGCGCACCCGGGAGGAGCAGGCGGAAAAATACCTTGGCTTCTGGGAAATACAGCGGCTGGCATGGAGCCCGCTCGGCCTTTCTGCGGCGTACCTGCCGGGATCCCGGCAGGTTGTGAACCTTGTCAGGGCAACCGGCAAGGCGGCGCCGGGGCTGCTTCAAAGCTCCATCAAAGCCGCCGCGCGCCTGCCCCATTTAGGACAGCGCGGGAAAGGGCGTGACCGGCGCTGAGCGCCTTTCTCTGGTTCACATGTGTCATCCTGGCGGTCATAGCCCTCCTGAGTGTTCCGTTATCCTTCAGGGCGGAAATCAACCGTGTCGGAGGGACGACCGGTCGCGTAGAGGTGGCCTGGGCATGGGGCCTGATATCGGTGCAGGCCGTTTTTCATAAAGCAAAACCCGACCTTTTCTTAAAGTTGGGCGGGTGGACGAAGCGTATCCGGGAAAGACCGAAAAAGAGGCGTAAACCCAAGGAAACAAACAAACGCAAGGAAGCCGGTCTCGCCGCTTGCTTTCGGATTGCCTCTGCCGGACGGTATTTGGACAGCCGGGCGTTAAAAGAAGGTGTCGGTTTTGCCCTCCGCATTGCACGATCTCTGCGTTTAAAACTTGCGATCGAGGGGGAATACGGTACGGGCGACCCGGCGATGACCGGGTATATCTCCGGTATGGTGGCTATAGTGAACGGAACCCGGGAACGTTTACAACTGCGCCCGAACTATACGGATGAGGTTTTGGATGTCCAGGGTAAAATCCGCGGAAGGCTTATTCCGGCCCAAATCCTGGGCCTGACCGGATGCTTCTTGCTGAAAGCGCCGGTCCGGCGGCTCTGGTGGGCCGGGCTGCGAACAAAAGTTAAAAACATAAGGAGGTCAAAAGGATGTTCAAAGAAAACGTTGAAACCATTGTCACCCAACTGGAAAAGCTGATCACCACCAGAACCATAGTCGGAGAGCCAATCACAAGCGGCAACGCGACCATCCTCCCCATTGTCTCCACGAGTTTCGGCTTTGGAACGGGGAGTGGGGAAGGCGGCGACGCCTCAAAGGGAAGCGGCAAGGGTGACGGCGGAGGGGTAGGCGCCGCCGTAAGACCAACGGCGCTGGTCATCATGCAGGAAGGAGATATCAAGGTATACTCCCTGGCCAAAAAAGGCACCCTCGAAAAGCTTACTGAATTAATCCCGGAAGTGATGGCCAAGTTCCGGAAAGACAACGCACCGGAATAACTCTAAAAGCGCCTTTTCGGTGCGCTCATGCCGGTATAAGTTAAAGAAACCCTGCCCCATGACGGGAACAGGGTTTCTTTTTGGAGAAATAAAGAAGGGAGATATCATTTCGCCCGACATCTCCCTTAAACCGGTGAAGGCATGAGCCTTGGCCTCTTCCCGGACCCACTATCGATTTGTAAACTTAATAACATCGTACCTTAAATGACATGGTTTGTCAAGAAACGACAGCAAATATTTTGTGTAATTTTTATCTTATGTTAATAAAAAACATCGCATGGGTAATTATAAACGGTTAATTCGTACCGGATAGGGCCGCGATCCTCTTTTCGGAAACCAGAAGGCTGAACAATACCAGACAAATCATCAGAAAGGCGGCGCAGATGAAAAAAGGAGCGGCCGGCGCTACGCTGTCGTAAAGGAGACCTCCCACGCCGGGGCTGATGGCAAAGCCGAGGCTCTGCATCGTTCCGATGGCGGCGATAGCGGCGCCCCGGCGTCCGCCGGGGGCAACAATGCTTGACAGAGCGGTCCAGGCGGGCGTGCCCAATACATAGGCGACTTCGAGGACGGCAACCAGGGCCTGCCACGCAATGAGGCGTTTTGTAACGGGCATCAGGAAAATGACGAGGGCGGCCGCAAGGTAAGCATAACGGACGGCACGCGGTTTACCGACGTGATCTGCGGCCCTCCCAAGGGGAATGGCAAGAACAGCAATTATAATCACCGGGAATAGAAAGATCTGCCCGATTTCGGCCTGGGTGAAACCCACCTGCTCCCGGCAGTACAGCACGAAAACCGGCACCAGGAGCCCAATGCCGAACTGCTGTATGAGCGATATAAAAAGCATCGCGGCCAGGATGGGCTGACTAATGAGTTCGCTTACGTTTTTAAGGAGATCCGCCTTTCTGAAGGTGAAGCGCCGCCGCGCCTTCACGGTGTTATTCTTGGATACGTCAGAAAGGGGATTGTCTGCGACAGCCCGGGAGGAGCCGCTTTTCTCGGGGTTTTGGCTCTTTAACGACCGTACGGTCGTTTTCTTTCGGGGTGAACCCGGAAGGGTAATGAACGCGGTTAAAACCGCGAAGGCCAGGATTACCGTGGCCAGGTAAAACGCGGTCGTATTCGTGCCCGATGCATGATTGGCAAACGTCCCGAGCGCCGGGGCAAGCCCGAAGGCTGTAAGATAGGACATGTTAAAGACGGTCATGGCCTGAGCGCGGTTTTCCGGTGCGACCAGGTCGGCGGTAAGCGCGGCCAAAGCGGGCCAGAAAGCCGCCACGCCGGCGCCGTTCAACACCTGGATCATAGTAAAGGATACCGGGTGGTGCAGCAGGGTCATCAAATAAGGCACCGGCAGGCAAAAAAGAAGACCCGCCGTAATGGCGAATCGGCGCCCGAGACGGTCGCTTACAAACCCGAAAGGCGTCTTGACCAGTGTCTCACTGGCGGCGTATGCGCCGAAAATAAGACCGATCAGACCGGCGTTAAAACCGAGGTTCTCCTTCAGGTACAACGGCAGTACCGGAATGACCATCGATTGGCCGGCTGTAGCCAGAAGTGCCACGGCCCCGATGCTTATCATGCACGGATACTCTTGTAAAATGCTGTAGTAACTAAAAAACCGGCCTAGGCCCCGCAAAGAATCTCCTTCTCCGTTTTCGCGGCCGCCACAAGGGTAAAAAACCATAGCGAGCCCATTACGGCGGCAGTCCTTATTTAAATCAATAAAGGACTTCTCCTAAATTATAGTCGGTCGGGGGTGTAGTGTGGCGAATTTCTTTAATCTGTCGGAGTCAGCAACATAAGTTAACATAACATAAAGAAAGCGTAGCTTTTAATTAAGCCGATTCTCCGAAGGAAGTATCCGGATGAGAAGCCCGGCAGCTTATTCCACCATCACCGCCATCGATTCCACCGCCCTGATAATCATGGTCCATAGGTAGTGTTTACCCCTAACCGGCAAGAAAAGTGTCTCGGCAACGATTCAACAAAAAAGCCTTCGGGGTAAATCCCGAAAGCCTTAGTATTCTGGAGCTGGTGGTCGGATTTGAACCGACGACCTGCGCATTACGAGTGCGCTGCTCTGCCACTGAGCCACACCAGCTTAGGAGAGTGTTGCAAAACAAACAAAATCGGTAGAAAACTAACCTAACGGTTTTCAGTAGTTAAACGTAGTAAATGTCCCGGAGGCTAAAAACGGATGTCGGATGCAGGATGCCAGAGGTCTGAACCAGTAGAAATTCGCTACGCGAATTTTCCTTTAAAATTTTCTGACTTCAGACTTCTGGTTTCCGACTTCTGAAACAGACAGGTACCGTTTTGCAGCAGCCTCTTAAGTCCTTTTCTATCTTAGCGAAACAGCGGCCGCCTTGTCAAGGCTGCAATACAGTGAGGCCATGAGGAATAGACCCATACGATCTTGCGATCTTGGGCGTGGCTTTGCAGCGGCTTCAAGAAAAAGAGCCGGGTTCGCCGGCTCTTTTAGTCATCCTTACCGATCGCGAAGCTTTTTCCTCAGTGACCGCCGCCGCCGACGACACCTGCCGCAGCCAGCGAGAGAACAATTATTTCTGCAATCAGCAGAAGCGCGTAAATGTTGTCTTTCTTACGTATGTACGCCGGTAACAGCACCAGGTAACCAAGGATTGTCAAGAGCGAGAGCAGGGCGATGCCGATAAAGTTCATGTAGTCGCCTTTGCCGAGGTAACTAACCCAACCCCAGCCCGTCGGCGCTCCCGTGGCGGCTACGTACTCATGGGCTTTCCCAAGCCAGAGCGACGGGATCTGTTCCGGCGGAATCAACGGTTTGACCATTCCGCTCACGTACAACAGAAAGGTTATCACTAAAAGAACTATGCCGGTAATCATTCCCACGTTGAGAATGTTGGCGTACATTACTTGTTCCGGCGCGGCCTCGGCCGGTTTCTTTTCCAATTGTGGCACTGCCATGTTATTCACCCCCCTACTGCGACAGAAGTTTGATGCCGTCGTACAAAGGCTTGGTGCCGGCAACAAACAACATAATGATAACAATCCACCGCACGGCCTTCGGCTTGGTTACCGCAAGAAGACGGACTCCCAACAGGGAGCCGAGCATGATGCCGATGACCGAAGGCACCACAATCAGGGGCAGACAGGCGCCGGAATTAAGATAAACCCAGGCGGCCGAGGTGTCGGTGATGGACAGCAGGAACTTGCTGGTCGCCACCGAGATCTTAAGCGGCGCGCCCATCAGGAGGTTCAACACCGGAACGTTCGCCCAGCCGGCGCCGAGACCGAACATCCCGG